>CAZBVY010000009.1:0-15398 GCA_964495475.1 uncultured Pseudomonadales bacterium | reverse complement strand
CCATAATTATTGCTTGGGGCATGAATGAAATCTTTTTATTAAAAAATAAAATTTTTGCTTCAATTTTAATGATTTTATTTTTAATAAATGCTATTTTTTATTACAATGATTATTTTAATCATTATGCTAAAAGATCTAGTGAAGCTTGGCTTTATAGTTATAATCAAGTAGCTCTTTATCTCAAGGGTCATTATCAAGAATTTTCGGAGATAGAAATAAGCGAACATTATTGGTTTCCTAATATTTTTATTTATTATCAATTTCCAGAATTATTAAATAAAAGAGTTAAGACACAAGAATTGGCTTTAGAAAATCCTTTTGACCTTTTACTTGATCAAAAGAATATGAATAAAAAACAAGCTAAATTTATCTATTATGAAGATGAAGTTCCAACTGGCTTTAACGTTGTTAAAAGTTTTAATTTTTTAAACGGAGAGCCTAGTTTGATTTTAGTGACTAAAGAAAATGAACTATGAAAAATTTTTTGAAAATTATTTTTTTTATTTTGCTTACTTTAATTAGCTGTCGTTACTTTTTTCATTTTGGAGTGCCGGTTACTCATGACGGAAATAATCATTTGGTGCGTTTCGCCAACTATAAAATAGCTGTTAGAGAATTGCAAATTCCACCACGTATCGCTCCAAATTTAGTTAATGGTTATGGCTATCCTGTTTTTAATTACAATTATCCTTTAGCCAATATTTTGTCTTTGCCTTTTTCGATTTTAAATATTCATTATGAAATTGCTTATAAAATGATAGTTACGTTTTTTATTTTTATTGCTTTTGTGGGAGCTAATTTATTTTTAAAAAGTAAAAATTTTTCTAAAAGTGCTCGAGCTTTTGCTTTGATGGTTTTTGCTCTTAATCCTTATATTTTAACGAGTATTATTTTTAGAGGTAATGTTGGTGAAGTGATGGCTTGGGGAATTTTACCTTGGATTTTTTATTTTTTAGAGAAAATTAAAGATAAAAAAATATTTTTTAATAAAAATTTATTTTTTTTAATTTTGTGTTTATCAGCTTTATTTTTAGCTCACAACATTGTTGCTTTTTTTGCCAGCATTTTAATAATCTTTTATTTAGTTTTTACTTATAAAAATAACTGGTTAGCTTGGAAAAAATTTGTTTTAGGCTTTGTCTGGTCTTTTATAATTGCTTTGTGGTTTTGGTTGCCAGCGATTATGGAGAAGAATTTAACTATTTTGGATAATGTTGATTTAACTCTTAATTATGCACAACATTTTCCAAACTTAATGCAATTACTGCGTCTGCCAATACAATTTGGCTATTCATATTGGGGCCAAATTGATTCGATGTCTTTTGGATTGGGAGCAGTGCAATTATTAATAACTTTTTTGGCGGGAATATATTTATTTAAAAATAAGACAAAAAAGAATTTGGTTTTTTTTATTGCTTTATTTGTTTTAGTAATTGGACAACTTAAAATAGCTCAACCACTTTATGAAATCATTCCTTTTGCCAATTTTATCCAATTTCCTTGGCGTTTAGCTTTATTATTTTCTATTGTTCTCTTACCAATTTCTGCCCTGATTTTTAGTAAGTCAAAAAAATCTATAAAATTAATTTTAATTTTTGTGATCGTTTTACAATTTTTACAATTTTTACAAATTAAACCAATTGATTATCAACATCAAACAGACCTTGACTATGAAACTTATGGAGGTATTACATCTGTTAACCAAGAAAACATGCCTAAATTTTTTACTTTTGAATATTTTAATCAAAGACCGGCGCCAATTTCTATCCTCGCTGGTCAAGGAACAATAGACACTAAAAAACTTAATGGTTCTTCGCGTCATTATTTTCTAGAACTAGTAGAAAAATCGATAATTGTTGAATCCACCGCATATTTTCCAGGTTGGGAAACAACTGCTAATAATAAAAAAATAGAATATTTGGATAATGAAATTATTAGAGGTCGTATTGCCTATGAATTAGACCCTGGTAAATATGAAATCAAAACTCGTTTTACTCAAAAAACTTGGTCTAGATTATTGGGAAATAGTCTTAGTGCTTTTGGATTGATTACTTTTTTCTCTTTAGGACTTTATCTTTGGCAAAAGGATAAAAGAAATAGCAACTGATTAATAAAGCGAAAACAGAAACAGCGTCTCCAATTTTACGAGCAGTGGTATTTTCGGTAAAATAAATTCCTACTCGATGCTGACCAGCGGGTACATTTAATTGAATGTTACCCAATTCTTGATTAGTATTAATTGACCATTTTTCGCCATCTAGCTCAGCCTGCCAGCCAATAAAATTAGCTACTTTAAAATTTAGAACTTCTGCTTTGGCAAAGTCAGTAGTAAGCATTTTTTCAAAACCTCGATCAACAATGGAAGTTATTTTTCCAGTTGAACCAATATCTTCTAGCCAGAAGCCTGGAAGTTCTTGATTTTTAGCTAATAAAATCTTTTCTTCAGTCATTTGTAAAGGAATATAGTCTGGTAAAGTTTCGCTCATGTGATTTTGAATTTTCTGCGCATCATCATAATACAAAGCACTGGCATCTTCTAAAAATTTTTCTGGTTTGAAATAAGAAGTATTCATAAATAAAACAGCCATCAACAAAAATCCATATAAAAATTTGATTTTTTTATTTGTAAAAAGATAAATAGAAAGAGCCACTAAAATAGCTAAAAATAAAGAGGTAATCGACAAGAAACGCCAAGGAAACTGAATGTATTGTAAAAGCTGAACGTTATCCCAAATAAATTTACTTTTGAGAATGCTCATAAAAAGACCAAGAAAACAAAAACTAGAAAAAATTAAAGAATAAAAAAATAATTGATTTTTAATAAAACTTTTACGATTTTTAATTAAATGGCAGAAGGTTAACAGAGCTAAAACAGTCAAGCCCAATAATTGCCCCTTACCTAAGAAAAAAGAAACATCGTCATCTGGGCCCCAAGCTGAACCACCATACTGCCACTGATCCTGGAAAAATTGTCTAATATAAAGAAAATGATGAGAATAATGAAAGTAACCAGAAAAAATTTTATTAATAATAGTTAAATCTTTTTCCATAAAAGCTGGCAACATATAAAAAGCTGAAAGTCCCAAAGCTAATAAGAATTGACCGGCAATTGGCCAAAGTAATCTTAATTTTTTTTGATAAGCAAGATAAAGAAAAGCAAACAAGCTGGCTAAAGGTAAAAAGATCATGGCAGTGAGATTATGTGACAAAATAATGGCAAAAATGGAAATTAATAACAACAACAAGTATTTTTTATTTTGATTTTTCACAAAAGCTAAAATGGAAAAAAGAACTAGTGGTAAAAAAGCCATAGCGAAAACTTCGCTAAAAGCACCTCTAACAAAAAGATTAACGGCTCGATAAGGAGCTAAGGTATAGGCACTGGCCAACAATAAACCTCCAAAACGTCCGAGCATTTTTCTACCGAGCAGATAGGAACCAATGATGGTAATTAGATTGATAAATAAACATAATAACTTGATGCTAGTAATTACATCAAAACTCATTTTAAAGAATAAGGCTCCAATAAAATAAGGTAGTGGCGCGTAAAAATTAAATAGAGGCATACCAAAACCATAACCAAAATTAGCACTCCAGCGCACGGGAAATTGTCCTTCATCTAGTGCGCGAGCCATTTCAGCAATTCTGGCACCATGAGTAAAATCATGCACATGAAAAAAACCGGCCTGAAAAAAAGAATAGCTACTTAATAAAAATATTAAAATTAAGGCAATAACAACAAAATAACTTTTTAAAAAATTAACTATAAATTGCCAAAGCTTATTTATTATCATGATTAATTAGATTTTAAAGAAGAAAACTTAATATTTAAATATGTAGTTAAAGCTTCATAGCAAGCTTTAAAGATCACTTTTAACTTAGCTCCGGTGGCTCGACCATAAAGTCGAGGGTAATGATTGACAGCAATTTCTTTGAATTTTATCTTTTTTTTCTTCAATCGATAAAGAATTTCAGCACTGGTAAAAGCACTTCCAGATATTAACTGTAATTCTTTTAAAACTGAGGCCTTAAATAGTTTAAAGGCACAATCAATATCTTTAACATGTAAGCGAAAAAGAAGGTCGATATAAAATTTAAAGATGCTGGTATTTAAATGTCTTTTAAAACCTTCCGATCTTTTGATGCGATAACCAATAATAGCTTGGTGCTTGCCTGTTTCTTTAACAAAGTTACTTAGTTCAGCTAAATCAAATTGCAAATCGCTATCAGTCCAAAAAATCCATTCATACTGACTGTGTTTGATTCCAGTTTTAAGAACTTCACCATAACCCTTGTTATTTTTGTGAGAAAAAATTTTAACTTGTTGATATTGGTTTCTAAGTTTTTTAGCGATTTTTAAACTATCATCAGTGCTTCCGTCATTAATAATCAGCAGTTCATATCTGGTGGCAAGTTTGGGAATGATTCTAATAGCCTGTTTAATGAGAATTTCTAGATTAGCCTCTTCGTTATAAACAGGGAAAAAAACTGATAGAGACTTAAGTTTTTTCATGACAACTGCTATCATACTATCAATATGTCTATTTCAGTAGTTGTTATTGCTAAAAATGCCGAAAAAATAATTTTAAAAAACTTAAAATCTGTCCAGTTTGCTGATGAAATCATTCTTGTAGATATTAAAAGCACCGATGAGACAAAAGAAATAGCTAAAAAATATTGCAGCAAAATTTATGATTATGGAAAAGATTCTGCTTTTGTAGAACCAGTGCGTGAATTTGCCTTAGCACAGGCTCATCAAGATTGGATTTTAGTTTTGGACGCAGATGAAGAAATACCCCCATCTTTGGCAAAAAAATTGCAAGAAATTGACCAAAACAATTTGGGAGATGTTTATTATTTGCCACGTAAAAATATGGTCAGCAAAGCTTGGATGAGACACACTGGTTGGTGGCCAGATTATCAGTTGCGCTTTTTTAAAAAAGGATTGGTATCATGGGGCAACAAAATTCATGGTAAAGCTCAAATTGCAAATGGATACAAAGCTTCTATTTTAGAAGCTAAAGAAGAATTGGCGATTTTGCATCATAATTATCAAGATACCAAAGATTATTTGCTTCGTTTTGATCGTTACACTGACATTGAAGCAGAGCAAAAAGAAGCTGAAATGGGTGATAAATTTTCTATTTCTCAAACAGCTTTGTTAAAAGTTTTTAGCGATGATTGGTTGAGAAGATATTTTGCTAAAGAAGGTTATAAAGATGGGGTGCGTGGTTTTTATTTAAGTTTAATGCAAGCTGTTTATCAAATGACTGTGCAAATGAAAGTTTTTGATCGTCTAGATAATCAAAAAAGTTTAGAAATTGATAATCAACAAAATTTAATTAAAGATTTGCGTCACTTTCAAAAAGAGTTAAACTACTGGATAGGTGATCTCGAAATTAAACAAAAAAAAGGATTGGGCCGTTTTTGGATTAGCTTAAAAAGAAAACTTGGTTTATGAAAAATCACATTTCGATCATTATTGTTAATTACAATACGCCAGATGATACCAAGGCCACCATTCAGTCTTTGAGTGAAATCAATCACAGTGGTTTTGATTATCGCATTGTCGTAGTCGACAATGGCTCCAAAGAACTTTTAAGTTTCAATAAAATTTTTCGAAAAAATAATCCTAAAATTGATTTATTACGCAGTGAAAGTAATTTAGGTTTCTCTGGAGGTAATAATTTAGGCATTCAACACGCCATTGATCACTATGATAGTGATTATTACCTATTACTCAATTCTGACACTATTGTAGATAAAGATTTCCTACAAGCACTTTATGACATGATGAAGAAAGATCCTAAAATTGGTCTGGCTTCTTCTAAGATTTATTTTCATAAAGGTTATGAATATTTTGCAGATTCTTATAGTGAAACAGAAAAACACCATGTGCTTTGGTATGTTGGTGGAAAAGTAGATTGGACGAATCTTTTGTTTTATCACATTGGTATTGATGAAGTTGATCGTGGTCATTTTAATCTAGTGAGAGAAACAGATTATGCCACTGGTTGTTCAATGATGATTAGTAGAGAAGTAATTGAAAGAGTGGGACGTTTGGATGATCGCTTTTTTCTATATAGTGAAGATGTTGATTTTAGCTTGCGTGTACACAAGGCAGGACTTAAGGTAATGTATTGTCCGGAATCAGTGGTTTATCACAAAATTGGTCGTTCGACTGGCGGTGCAGGTTCACCACTGCAACAATATTATCAAACTCGCAATAGATTATTTTTAACTTTTAGACATGCACCCATGAGAAGCAAATTGACTGCTTTGCATTTAATTTTCGATATTATTCGCTCTGGTAATAAAAGTGAACGTAAAGCCGTACTCGACTTATTAATTAGACGGATGGGCAAACAAGCTTTTATTTAAATATATGAAATCAAATTTAACTGCTCTAGTGATTGCTAAAAATGAAGAAAAAATGCTTCAAACTTGTCTTGAAACTTTATCTTTTTGTCAAAAAATTATTGTTTTAGACACTGGCTCTAATGATCGAACAGTCAATATTGCAGAAAATTATAATTGTCAGGTGGTGAGCTTTGTTCATGAATCTTTTGCTAAATTACGTGAAAAAGCACAAAGTTTAGTACAAACAGACTGGTTGTTCTATGTTGATGCTGATGAAAGAGTAACTCCGAATTTGGCTAAAGAAATTTTGTTGCACATCGAAAAAAATGATTGCCAAATTATGACTATTCGTCGTCAAAATATTTGTTATGGTTCTAAACTAAATTTCGGTAATTGGCAGAATGATTTAATTACCAGGGTTTTCAAAAATACTAATCTTAAAGGTTGGCGAGGTGAAATTCATGAAAGTCCAATTTATGAAGGTCAAGAAGTGCAATTGAAACACGAATTAGTTCATTTAACTCATCGAAGCACTGAAGATAACTTGAGAAAAAGTGCTGATTGGACTATTAAAGAAGCTCGAGCATTAGAATTAGCTACGGTGAAAAAAATTACCTTACCTTTGATTTTACGTAAAGGAACTATGGAGTTTTATCGTAGAGCTTTTAAATATCGAGGTTATAAAGATGGTATGCCAGGTCTAATAGAAGCTTTAGTACAAGCTATTAACCGCATGATTGTTTATATTCAAGTTTGGGAATTACAACAAAAGCCATCGATCGAAACACGTTACGAAAAGATAGATCAAGAAATTAAAAATTTGTGGGAGAAAGAAGGCAAAATTGAGTTATGAAAATAGCCCTTTACTCTCCTTATTTACCAAAACATGCTGGCGGTGGAGAAAAATATTTATTTGATTGTGCCAAAATTTTAGCAGAAGAAGGTCACGACGTTTCAGTGGCAATCAGCTCTTATGATGATTTATCTCCTGAAGAAATTGATGTTTTTCGCAAAAAGTATGAAAAATTTCTAAATTATTCTTTGGCAAATATTAAATTTATTCCTACACCAATATTTACACTTACTAATCTTTTTAAAAAACTTTTATGGACTGCCAAATTTGATGTTCTATATTATCAAACCGATGGTAGTTTATTTTTTTCTTTAGCTAGAAAAAATATTTTGCATTTACAAATTCCTTTAAAATTAGATAAATCTTCTTGGCTTGAAAAATTAAAATTAGCCAATTGGCAAATTAAAAACACTAATTCAGAATTTACCAAAAAATATATTGAAAAATTTTGGCAAACTAAAGTTGATTACGTTCATCAACCCTATATTAATGTTGAAGAATTTATTAATCGATCAACGAGATCAATTAAAAAAGAAAAAATTATTTTATCGGTGGGTAGATTTTTTTGCCAATTACATAGCAAGAGACAAGATGTTTTAGTAGATTTTTATAAAAGCTTAGTTGAACTAGACCCCCAAGCTTTAAAAGGTTGGAGCTTGATTCTTTTAGGACAAAAAGAAGATGACGCTTTTGCTAAGAAAGTAGAAAAATTAGCAAAAAATTTAAATATTAAAATTTTATACGAAGCAGATAGACTAACTTTATTAAAACTTTATCGTCAGGCTAGTATTTATTGGCATGCCTCTGGTTTTGAAATAAATGAGGATGAGTATCCAGAAAAAGTAGAACATTTTGGAATTGCCACTCTGGAAGCGATGTCGGCCAAAGTAGTGCCTATTGTTATCAATAAGGGGGGCCAGAAAGAAATTCTTGGCGAATCCTTACAAGAATGTTTGTGGAATGATAAAAATGATTGTCTTGCAAAGACTTTGGAGTTGATTAAGAATGATAAGAAGAGAGAAAAATTAGCGCAAATGGCCTTAGAACGAAGCTTATTTTTTTCCAAAGAAAAATTCAAAAATATTTTGTTAACTATGATAGGTGATAGGAAATAAATGATTAATGTTTCAATAGTCATACCAAGTTATAAAGGAGTTCATCTTTACAAAAAGAATTTGCAAGCTGTTTTGGATTGTATGAGAGATCAAGATGAATTAATTGTGGTCGATGATGCCAGTGGAAGCGAAGACGACACCATAATTTGGTTTGAAAACAAGTTTGCAACCAAGAAACAGGAAAGTACTCCAGTTGAAGAAACTGATTTTTACCTCGGTCAATATAAAGAAAAAAATAAAACTTTACGGATTGTTTTGTTGGTCAATCATCAGAATCAACGTTTTGGAGCCTCTTCTAATCGTGGTTTTAAAGCCTCACAAAATGAATTAGTTTTTTTAATTAATAATGATGTGGCTCCTCATCAAGATTGTCTTCAATATCTTATTCCTCATTTTAATAATGAAAAAGTTTTTGCCGTTGGTTGTTTAGAACATGAAACTCATGTCAATGAAATTGGAGGACGCAATAAATTATGGTTTGAAAGAGGAATGTTTTTACACAGTCGTTATAAAGACCTATCAGGAGGAGAAACTGCTTGGGCAAGCGGTGGTAGTGCCATGTTTAGGAAATCAATTTTTGAAAAAATTGGTGGTTTCGATAAACTATATTATCCAGCTTATTGGGAAGATATTGATTTATCTTTTCAAGCTCGTAAACAAGGATTTTTAGTCTTGTTTGAACCCAAAGCACAAGTTGATCACAATCATGAAACAACTAATAGATCTGTTTTTGGTGAGCAAAAAATTAATGAAATGAGTTGGAAAAATGCTAAAAAATTTACTTGGAAAAATGGCAATTTTTGGCAAAAAATTAGTTTTTTACTTTGGCAACCTTATTGGTTGATTAAAATGCGTTAAATGTTAAAAAAAATTGGCCCACTATTTTTAATTTTATTTTTAGCCTTTATTTTACGTTTCTATAAACTCGCCGAAGTACCTCATGGCATGGCTTGGGATGAAGCAGGCATCGCTTATAACGGTTTTGCTATTTTTAATACCAGAAGAGATGAATGGTTGCAAAGATTACCCATTAGCTTTCGTTCTTTTGGTGATTACAAAGCGCCTTTGGCTATTTATCAAAGTGGTTTTTTTACTGAAGCTTTTGGAATGAATTTGTGGGCAGTGAGATTGCCTTTTATGATCCATGGTGTTTTAGCGGTTTTAGCGATTTATCTTTTATTTAAAGAAATATTTTTTAAAGATAAAAATCAAGAGAAGTGGGCTTTACTTGGAGCTTTTTTATTAGCCATTTCTCCTTGGCACCTACACTACTCTCGCATTGCTTTTGAATCTGGAATTGCTTTAAATTTGATGCTTTGGGGTTTATATTTTTTCTTTCTTTATTTACGTTTAAAAAAATTGCCTAATTTATTAATGGCGAGCTTGTGTAGTATTTCGGCCATCTATGCCTATCACAGTAGCAAAGTTACAATCCCTTTATTATTTATTTTCTTATTTTTTAAAAATTTAAATGTATTTAAAAAGAAAAGCACCAATATAATTATTACGGTCTTTTTTTCTATTGTTTTGCTTTATCCTTTTTTAAAAGATTCTTTTTTTGGTGAAGGTTTAAGCAGAGCTTCTTCGATGGTTTTTGCTCAAGGTTACACTGCCCTAGAATTGCTTAAAAAATTACTAGGTAATACTTTAAGTTATCTTTCTTTAGACTTTTTAATTTCTGGCAAGAATTTAGGTAACTATCGTCATGGAGACGGTAGATTTGGAGTGATTGAGCCTATTTCCCTCATTCTGATTATTTTTTATTTATTTTTTAAGAAAAATAAAAGCAAACTATTACCAACTGCTTTGATGATGATTGGTTTGGGTTTACTACCAGCGATTATTTCAGATGGGCAAAGCAGTAGTAACAGAAGTATTTTGGCTTTACCAGGTTTTATTTTATTAATCGTCTTAGCGATTAGATCAATTTATGATGTATTAGAAAATCATAAAAAGATTTTTTTAAATGCTTTAATTGTGCTTTATTTAGCTTATTTAGCACTTTATCAGATTAACTATTATCGTAATTATCCGCAAAAAAATGCCGATGATTTCTTAGATGGCTATTTGGAAACCATGACTTATTTACGCCAATTGGATCGTTCTAATATTAGGCAAATTGTGTTTACCAATGATTATCAGCAAGCTTATATTTATGCTTTATTTACATTTGAAGTGAGTCCAATTGCTTATCAGGGAGGAATTCTTAATTTGTTTTTCTTTACGGATAAAGTTGATGCTGGTGATTTGGAAAAGCCCAATACCATTGTGGTGGCGAGCAAATTTGATCAGATGGGTGATCGTCAGGCAGACCATGTTATCAAGGGCAGTGATGGTCAAGGCAGATTTTTTATCTATTTGCCGTTATAATAAACTCCATGGACAAAGAATTGGCACTTACAGAAATTTTACGTCAAGCTTTAACTGCTTTTAATTTAGAAATAGCAATCAAATTAGAAAAACCAGCCGATGAAAAATTTGGTGATTTATCAAGTAATGTGGCCATGGTTGCTTTTAAAGAATTAAGTGCTCAATTTAATTCACCTAGAGAACTAGCTGAGGCTTTAGTTGCAGAAATTAAGAAAGCTGATCAAAATAAAATCATTGAAGAAATTAGCATTGCTGGCCCAGGATTTATTAATTTTAAATTAGGCCATGATCACTTATTAGAAAAACTACAACAAATTGTTCAAAGCAAAGACATTCCTTTAATCAACTTAGGTCAAGGCAAAAAAGCTATCGTTGAATATTCTTCTCCAAACATTGCCAAACCTTTTACTATTGGTCATTTAAGATCCACTATTATTGGTGATAGTGTAGCCAATTTATTAGAAGCCAGTGGCTATAAAGTTTTTAGAGACAATCATTTGGGCGATTGGGGTACTCAGTTTGGTAAACAAATCGTGGCGATTAAAAAATGGGGCGATGAGACCTTGATTAGTTTAGCTGAAAACCCAGTTGAACAATTAGTTGAACTTTACGTCAAATTTCACGAAGAAGCAGAAAAAAATCCAGAGCTAGAAGATGAAGCAAGAGCGTGGTTTAAAAAATTAGAGGATGGTGACCAGGAAGCTCGAGAGTTGTGGCAAAAATGTATTGATTGGTCTTTTATAGAATTTGCCAAAATTTATGATTATTTAGAAGTGAAATTTACTGAAAATGGCGGACGAGGCTACGGTGAATCATATTTTGAAAAGATGTTACAAGATTTAATTAATGATTTAAAAAAGAGTGGTTTTGCCAAAGAAGGTAAAGAAGGTGCGATTCTATTTTTCTATCCAAATGATGAATTTTCTCCACTGATGATTGCTAAAAAAGATGGCAGTACTCTTTATGCAACTAGAGATTTGGCGACAGATAAATGGCGTAGAAACAACCCTCGTTATCAAAACGAAGATGGCAGTGCTCCTTTGGTAGTCAATGAAGTTGGTGCTGAACAAACTTTTTACTTTCAACAACTTCATAGAGCCGAAGAATTACTTGGCTGGTATCAAAAAGAACAAAGAGTACATGTCAAACATGGTTTATATCGTTTCAAAGAAGGTAAAATGTCCACTCGTAAAGGTAATGTTATCTGGTTAGATGAGGTTTTGCAAAAAGCTAGAAACAAAGCCTTGGATTTTACCGATGATAAAGCGATTGCCACTAAAGTTAGCGTAGCTGGTTTGAAATGGAATGATCTCAAAAGAAAATCAGAAATTAATATTAATTTTGATTGGGAGGAAATTTTAAATTTACAAGGTAATTCTGGGCCCTACATGCTCTATGCTTATGCGAGGGCCAAAAGTATTTTACGAAAAGCCAAAGAAAATAATTTTGCCAAAGAAGAAATTAGTAATTTTACAGTCAGCGATTTAGAAAAATCACTATTAAATAGTATTGATGATTTTCCTAAAGTTGTCGCGCGTTGTAGCAGTGAATTTTCTCCTCATTATCTTTGTACCTATTTGTTCGAGTTAGCACAACTTTTTAATAGTTTTTATAATAAATACCCCATCTTGAACAGCTCTCTAGAGCGCCAATTTCGGCTTGATTTAGTCGAGGGTGTAGCGATTATCCTTAAAAAAGGCTTAAATTTATTGGGAATTAGTACTTTAGAAAAAATGTAGGCTTTTTAAGCTATAATGATAAATATGTTTTCAGTAGTTTTGGCTACTCACAATGAAGAAAAGAATCTGACTAAGTGTTTAGAATCAATTAAAGACTTAGCTAATGAAATTATTGTGGTGGACGGCGAATCAACGGATCAAACTTGTCAAATTGCTAAAAGTTTAGGTGCCAAAGTTTTTCAAACCACTAATAAAAAGAATTTTCACATTAATAAACAAATGGCCATGGATAAAGCCACTGGTGATTTAATTTTGCAATTAGACGCCGATGAGCTAGTGGATGAAGAATTAAAGATTTTCATCAAAAAACTACTCAGAAGTTTAGAAAATAAAGAAAAATTAGAAGCAGTGGCTTGGTGGATTAAACGTAAAAATTTCTTTTGTGGACGCTGGCTAAGTAAAGGTGGTCAATACCCTGATCCAGTAATTCGTCTTTATCTCAAAAACAAAGCACATTTGCCAGCTAAAGATGTTCACGAACAAATGCAGGTGGAAGGCCAAACAGCTACTGCAGAGGGCCATTTACTTCATTATAGTAATCCAACCTTTAATGATTATTGGCGTAAATTTCAAACTTACACCTCTTTCAAGGCACAACAGTTATTTGATGAGGGCTTAGCAATTAATCCTTTGACTTTTCTAGATCATATAGTGATTAAGTCAATTAAAACTTTTTTCTTAATTTATCTACGTCACAAAGGTTTTGTTGATTCCTGGCAAGGCTTGGTGTTTGCTTTCTTCAGTGCCCTGCATCATCCTATTGCCTATATTAAGTTGCTTAAAATTAAATATGCCAATTAAAGTTTTATTAAATGATAGTCCACTTAAAAATGCCAATGCTATTCGTGGCGTTGGCGCTTACACCAGATTTTTAGCCAAGTATTTAGCCAAAAATAAAGCGATCGAATTAGCTTTAAGTTCCAACAAAGATCTAGACTTTAAAGCAGAAATCACTCATTATCCATTTTTTGATTTGTTTTTCTCAACTCTACCACTACTTAATAAAGGTAAAACCATTGTCACTATTCACGACGTTATTCCTTTAATTTTTCCTAAGTATTATCCAACTGGTAAAAAAGGCTTTTTAGCTCTAATGAGACAAAAAATGGCTCTTAAAAGTGTTAATGCTGTTATTACTGATTCCAATAATTCTAAAACAGATATTGCTAAATATTTGAAATTTCCTCTGGATAAAATCTATGTCATACCTCTGGCTTCTAATCCTGAATTAAAAATCGCTAATGAAGAAGAAATACAAAAAGTTAGTAAAAAATATAAATTGCCCAAAAAATATTTACTTTATGTGGGAGATATTAATTACAATAAAAATATTCCTCAATTGATTAAAACTTTAAAGTTTTTACCTAAAGAAATTCAGTTAGTTTGTGTGGGTAAAAACTTTTATCCTCAAGATATTCCAGAATGGAAAGCCATTGAAGCGCAAATTGCTCTTAGTGATGTAACTAAACGTATTAAATTTATTACTGATCTTGCTAGTGAAAATAATGCAGAATTATCAGCTATTTATGGCGGTGCTCTGGCATATTTACAAGCTTCTTTGTATGAAGGTTTTGGTTTGCCAATTTTAGAAGCGATGCGCTGTGGGACGCCAGTAATTTGTGCCAATAATTCTTCTTTGATGGAAGTGGCATTAAATAAAGCCGTAATGGTTGAAGAAGCCAAAGCAGAAAGCTTTGCCTTAGCAGTAGAAGAGGTTCTGGCTTGGTCTAAAACAACTAGAGAAAAATTTATTAAACAAGCGATGGCACATGCTAATAAATTTACTTGGGATAAAACTGTTAAAGCCACGATCGACGTTTATCAAGAAGTATTAAAGAAATGACCAAAAAAGAAATTTTAAGAATTTTTTTATTTTTTATTTTATGGTTATTATTCTTAAGTTTGGTTAGTTTTCTAGCTGATAAACTTTTTGCTTATAAGCCAACTTTTGCTTATGCTTATGAATTTTCCAAGTATGGTTTATCAAGCTTCTTTAATAAAATGGCCAGTTTTGACGGCGTACATTATCTAGGTATTAGTGAAAATGGCTATTTAAATACAGGACTCGTACAAGCCTTTTTTCCTTTGTATCCATTTTTAATGAGAATGTTAAATATTTTAGTAAATAATCATCTGATTAGTGGTTTATTAATCAGTCATCTTTTTGCTCTGTTTAGTTTTTACTCTTTTTATTATTTAGTCAAAATGGAATACAAACAAAAAATTGCGAGTTGGAGTTTAGTTTTTTTTGCTTTATTTGTCAGTAGCTTTTATTTACGTAGTCTTTATAACGAATCTTTATTTCTCACTTTAATTTTTACGAGTTTAATTGCAGGTAAAAAGAAACATTATTTAACAGCTGGTATTTTGGGAGCTTTGGCCAGTGCAACCAGAGTAGTCGGCATTTTTATTTGGCCAAGTTTGTTGTTAATGGTTTTCTTCCAAGATCGTCGCAAGCTTGATGCTTATTTAGACGTTTCTTTAAGTGCACTAGGTTTAATGGCCTACATGCTTTATTTACATAAATTTTTTGCTGATCCTTTATATTTTTTTCACATGCAAGAACAATTTGGAGCCAGTCGTCAAACACAATTAGTTTCTTTTCCTCGAGTAATTTGGCGTTATTTGAAAATTTTCTGGACAGTGAGACCAATTGATTGGAAATTTTATACTTATGTACAAGAGTTTATATTGTCACTTTTAGCTTTGGGAGGATTAGCCCTGGCAAGTTGGCAAAATTTCAAAAAGAAAATTAAAATTAATTGGACTTTTTTAGTTTTCGCTTGGGGAAGTTATCTTTTACCGACTTTAACTGGTAATTTCTCTAGTATGCCTCGCTATATTTTAGTTTGTTTCCCACTTTTTATTTATTTGGCCATTCTTTTAGAAAAAAAGTCTTGGCCGTGGCGTTTCTTCTACCTGACAATCAGCCTGATCTTACTTATAATCAACTTAATTTTG
>CAZBVY010000008.1:0-16522 GCA_964495475.1 uncultured Pseudomonadales bacterium | reverse complement strand
GGTAAGTTTTCAGTCCATTCGAGATTGCCAAATGAATTAGCTCCAGTAACAGCAAGTTCCTTACTAATATAGGTTTTATAACTGTTATATCCTCCAGTTGCCGTATCTATAGTATAGGCTGGTGAAGTACTTCCACTGATGGTTCCAGCATAATAAGTAGCCACAACACCACTTCCTCCAGCTCCACCATGAGCATAGCCTCCAAGATCTGCATAAGTTGAACCATAATTAGAATAACCAGTAGTTCCACCAGCACCTCCATTAGCAGTGACTTTACTTATTCCTAAATTAAGAGTACTTCCTACAATCTTTAATGATCCACCAGCTCCACCTCCACCAGCTCCTGGAGAAATATCACTTCCACCAAGATCTGCTCTGTTAGTTCCAGCTTCACCTGTGGCTGTAACAGCTCCAGAAACATTAACAGTGTCTGCTGCGATATAAATTACTCCGCCACCATCTCCACCTCTAGCACCACTATATGTCCAAGTGCTAAGATATCCAGTTCCACCAGCACCTCCACCAGAACCAAAGTACAATTTATCTAAAGTAGTATTCCCAGCAGTTGGATAGGCAGGACCACCAGCACCTACGGTATCACATGAAGTACCAGCCTTTACACCATTTGTTCCGGCCGTAGCATATCCACCTCCACCACCACCGGTGCAGTAACGATATCCACCTCCACCACCACCTTCGGCTAAAGATGTTGTGGCTAGTCCACCAACACCAGTTGTAGAATCACCCTGATATTGTTGAGTGACGTCTCCTGCATAAGTACCTGCAATGTAGCCTCTACCCAAAGTAGTAATTGTACCGTTGACTGTAACAGTGCCAGTTGCTCTAAAGAACATCACGCCTCCTTCACCAGCTCCACCAGCTCCACTTTCAGCACTACCTGATGGTCTAATCCATTCATCTGGATAAAAGCTATAGGTGGCATCTACTGTTACATTTGTGTAATTTGGTACTCTTTGCAACATCACGTCTTGAGCACCGGTGCCAATACCAACATTGGTATCATCAGCAACTCCATCACCATAATATTTAGTTTTAGCAGTAGTAAAGTTAATAGTATTAGTACTAGTATCAATACTTTGAATACGTAATGTTTCATAATTACCGACATTACCATAGGCACTGGGAGTACCACGTAAATTAATTAGTAATACTTCATCTCCTATAGCTAAACATCCATCAGATGGAGCAGCTTCTAAAGTAGCAGTAGTACTAGTTAATCCTGTAACAGAATAGTTAACAGCATCACCACCATCAGGACAACTTCTTCCAGTGATGGAATCATAATCATTAATACTTCTACTGGTAGAAACAGTAATTTCTCCATCTGCACCGGTGCCGGTTGAATACATTGAATATTCGAGAATAGTTGGGTCAGTACGGCGACTCACCTGATTGTTAATAGGTGCATTTGGATTAATGATGCTATCGGCATCAATGGTTTTAGTGCCGTCAGCATTTGTTAAATTAATTTTTACGTTAGAAAGAGTAGGAGAACTAGCACCATTGCCAGTGGTCAATATAAAACGATATTGAATATAGTTATTAGCAGTACTGGTGATAGTAGAACCTGTAGAAGTGCTTAAATAAGTCTCTGCCTTAAAATTATCAAAGTAAATTACGTTGCCATTTGTAATATTGGTTAAACGTAATTTAGTTATTGCATCACGATCGGCACCAGTAATACCTGAAATATCCCAGTAAACTTTTTGCCAGACGTTGGCATGATCTATATAAAAAGTTTTTGTTTGTTCTGTGGCAGCTGATTCACCAAAGCCTAAAGTCACTACTTGTCCAGGAGCTGCACTTCTAATCCAAGCACTTATATAAGTGTAAGAAGAAATGTTTGTTGAACCAATGGTACGTTCAGCATAACCATCAGCAGATGTGGAAATAGTTTTAATGAGATTGCCACTATTATCTTCATCTTCATCTTCAAAACCATCTACATTTCTAGCCACATCTCCTTCTGCTACGGTTAAATTAGTTCCTGTCCAATCACCATGAGCATTAGCACTATCAAGAGAAACATAATTAGTATTAAGCACAGAAGGTCGCCAAGTCTCCCAAGTGCCATCAGTCGGATCAGCAGTAGCTCCAGACCTAGTTTGCACCTGCAATTCTGTACCCGCAGGTAAAGTTTCTGTCCAACTAATATTATTAAAAGCAGTCGTACCTGGAGTACTAACTGGTTCTGAAATATAAATAGCATAAGGATTATAAGTAGAACCGAGAGAAGTATATGAAGGAGAAGTGCTTCCATCAATACTTGATAAATAACCAACAGCCACAACACCACTTCCTCCAGCTCCACCATGAGCATAGCCTCCAAGATCTGCATAAGTTGAACCATAATTAGAATAACCAGTAGTTCCACCAGCACCTCCATTAGCAGTGACTTTACTTATTCCTAAATTAAGAGTACTTCCTACAATCTTTAATGATCCACCAGCTCCACCTCCACCAGCTCCTGGAGAAATATCACTTCCACCAAGATCTGCTCTGTTAGTTCCAGCTTCACCTGTGGCTGTAACAGCTCCAGAAACATTAACAGTGTCTGCTGCGATATAAATTACTCCGCCACCATCTCCACCTCTAGCACCACTATATGTCCAAGTGCTAAGATATCCAGTTCCACCAGCACCTCCACCAGAACCAAAGTACAATTTATCTAAAGTAGTATTCCCAGCAGTTGGATAGGCAGGACCACCAGCACCTACGGTATCACATGAAGTACCAGCCTTTACACCATTTGTTCCGGCCGTAGCATATCCACCTCCACCACCACCGGTGCAGTAACGATATCCACCTCCACCACCACCTTCGGCTAAAGATGTTGTGGCTAGTCCACCAACACCAGTTGTAGAATCACCCTGATATTGTTGAGTGACGTCTCCTGCATAAGTACCTGCAATGTAGCCTCTACCCAAAGTAGTAATTGTACCGTTGACTGTAACAGTGCCAGTTGCTCTAAAGAACATCACGCCTCCTTCACCAGCTCCACCAGCTCCACTTTCAGCACTACCTGATGGTCTAATCCATTCATCTGGATAAAAGCTATAGGTGGCATCTACTGTTACATTTGTGTAATTTGGTACTCTTTGCAACATCACGTCTTGAGCACCGGTGCCAATACCAACATTGGTATCATCAGCAACTCCATCACCATAATATTTAGTTTTAGCAGTAGTAAAGTTAATAGTATTAGTACTAGTATCAATACTTTGAATACGTAATGTTTCATAATTACCGACATTACCATAGGCACTGGGAGTACCACGTAAATTAATTAGTAATACTTCATCTCCTATAGCTAAACATCCATCAGATGGAGCAGCTTCTAAAGTAGCAGTAGTACTAGTTAATCCTGTAACAGAATAGTTAACAGCATCACCACCATCAGGACAACTTCTTCCAGTGATGGAATCATAATCATTAATACTTCTACTGGTAGAAACAGTAATTTCTCCATCTGCACCGGTGCCTAGAGAATCATTTTGCAATTTTAAAGAAACTGAGGTTACCTTCTCTTTTTGAGTATATTCAGGATTAAATTCATTATCTAAATCATGATCAATACTTGAACTAGTCGGATCAATTTTTCTCCATAAGTTAGTAATCGCATCTTTAATCCAGACAGCAAAGGTTAGGTCATTACTATTTTGATTATGAGCAATTTGTAAATAGTCTTGATTAGAAATTGTTCCATAAGTGGAATACTTAGTCATGTCCAAGGCAATGCGGTGCCAAGTGCTATTGCCATCATAGAGATATAAATGATCAACGTCGTTATCGTAATAAATAGTACCCTCTGTAGTTGAAGTAGAAAGCGACATAGGAGTGATAAAAATTTCACCACCTTCGACATAAACATCGCCACCAATGTGAGCATCACCAGCAGTTTTCAGAGAAGTAGAAATAGCCGCTGGGTCTAAAAAGTAATTTTTGTTAGTAAAATCGTAATATTTTTCAGCATTAATTGAGCCAGCAACTGTCAACTTTTCATCTGGATTAGTTAAACCAATACCTACGTTACCACCATTGTCTAATACAAACTGATTAGTAATGCCATCAACATTCATGATCAAGTCGCCATTAGCATTCATGTTAAAGTCGGCATAAATAGAATCTTCAGTTTGGGTGAGACGTAATTGAGGATTACTGGAGTCCACAATTTCCACTTTACGAGCTGGAGTAGTAGTTCCAACTCCAATCGAACCAGAGAAAAGTCCGTCATTGATGTTAATGATGTTGTCACCAGCAAAAGAAATATTTCCAGAAGCAGCATCAATGGTGATGTCACCCGTATCATTGGTAATGGTGGAAGCTGCGCCAGCAATTTGCAAACGACTAGTCGGATCATTAATGCCAATACCAACATTGCCTTCTTTGGTAATGACAAATTGGGTTGCTCCAGAGGCTGAAGCAGTAAAAATATCACCAGAACCACTCTGATCAACGATTAAAGTAGCCAGATTAGTCGCTCCAGAAAAAGAAGCTACTGGCATGTCAGTATCCAAAGCTCTGACATCAAAAGTAGCTAATGGCGAAGTGGTGCCAATACCAATTTGATTAGTGGTGCCATCTAAATAAAGTAAGTCATTGGCAATATTCCAAGAATTTAATCCTAAGGTAGTGGTCAAAGTTGAGCCTGAAAAACTAAAATTAATGTCATTATCAGTGCCAAAATAAAGAGGACCGCTATCAGCTAAATAAAGACCACTAACTTTATTAGTTCCTCCAGATGTAGGGTCACCAATTGGTTTGCCATCGAGTGGATAAATATAAGTGCCAGCATCTACCCACAGAGAGTCGCCACCTGCCAAAATATCGGTAGTGGTAGTGCCATTATAGAAATTTAAACTAGTGCCATCCCACCATAAATCACCGTTATTTGGAGTAGTGGGATCAACGCCTGCTGATGAAACGAGATTTAATTGAGCACGAGTACTACTGGCTGATGCTAATCCCAATAAAGCTCCTGGAGAAGTGGTGCCAATCCCAATTCGAGAGTTCAGAGTATCAAAAGACATCAAACCTGATTCAATATCGAGAGCATTAACAGTGCTATTTAACAAATCAAAGGCACTAGCTTGATTGGCCATCGAAAAAGTGGGTTTGCCACCACTGATATTAGTAAAGGCGAATTTAGCTGAAGCTGTGGCATTGCTACCAATCAAAAAATCTAAGGTTGGATTATTTGCATAAAGTGCTCCGCTACTAGAAGTCCAAAAAGAATCACCACTACCAGTGCCAGAACCAATATCTGCCCAGGTTCCACCAGAGCTTTTATATTGGAGAGTACCACCGCTATCACGAATACCATAACCAGTTTCTCCATCAGTAGCACCCCAGTTAATATAAGCGCCCGTATTCAAGCCAAGATTGCCAGCAATATCAAGAGCATGATTTGGAGTGCCAGTGCCAATACCCATTTGTCCATCGCCAGTAATGGTGACTAAAGTACTTAAACCGCTATTATCGAGGAAATTAAGATTGTTTCCAGAGCTTGGAAGCACAAAAGAAATGTTGGCGGAATTAGAGGCTGGAGCATAACTGTTTGAATAAATTGTGCCATCATTTAAAACTAAATCGGCCGAGTTAATTTGCACTTCGCCATCTCCGTCTGGAGCTAAAATGATGTCACCATTAGAACTAGTAGTAGTTTGAATGGTAATCTGATTAGCTTCGATAGTCATACCAGAGCTACTGGTAGCAGTTTTAATGATTGGATTATCTGTGCCTAAAACTACCTCGCCAGCACTATTCATCATCAAGATGGTGCTGTTGGAGGCAACTTCTGTAACAGGTAAACCTTGTAGAGTAGCTGCATTTAAAGCGTAAGCAACAGTACGAATTGGTTGACGAGGAGTAAGAGTCTCTGCACCCACAGCAACTTCCAACCAAACGTTACTATGTAAAGTGAAAACATCTTCGCCAATAGCTCCGCCACAGTTTTCATTATCAGCACCAGTTCCAGCTCCAGCACCTAAATTGGCGTTAAAAATACCATCTTGATCTGGATCAATTGTACAAGTATTAGAAGACCAGAGAACACTTCCTCCAGTAGAATTGTCATAAAGCGTATAAGTCATAGCAGTTGGATCAGAAATTGGACTTTGAGCAGTATTAGTTAAACGTCCCTGGTAAGATAAAATGCTATTAGGCGCAGTGGGCGTACTGGGATAAGCCAGAGAAATAATGGCTTGACCAAATTGTTGATAGGCAAAATAAGCTAGACCACCTAGAAACAAAAATAGAGCCAATAGATTTAATAAGAGAAAAATTCTGCTTTGTGGTTTTTCGGTTTTCTTTTGCTTTATGACATCTGGAGTTTTTGTTTCCTTCGGTTCTTCTTTTTGGCCTTGATTGATGATTTTGCGTTCTTCTTGGTCGTGTTGCTCGTTTGCAGTGAGTGACTGCAAAGGAATTTCCGAACTAATTAGACCCTGCTGTTTGAGCCAGATTTTGAACTGAGTAATACTCACCAATTTACGTTTAATACTGTTTTCTTTGAGACCTTTGTTCCTCTGGTAGTGAGCAAAAGCAAGTAATTTGGGTTTATTTCTTAGATCATTTAAATCTTTACTATCGGCAAAATCTAAGAATTGATTGATATCACTTCTGTAATTACGAATGGTAGATGATGAGCAACCGGTCTTGGCAACTGCTAAAAGGTAGTCTTTTAGATGTTTTTGGACATCTTTTGATATCTTTTCTTCTGCGGAAGGCTCATTTTGGGTTTTATGAGTTTGGAAAAGCCCCTGATTATTCTTGATTAATTGCTCACCTAACTGCAAAAGACCGATTTTCTTAGAATCGGTGCCGATCGGGATGGTAGGTTTGGGTATTTTGGCAGGCATTTTTGACTAGTCTTATTTTTCTTGTCTAACCCAGATCATTAGACATTTTTTTAAGCGCTTTTTTGTTAACATTTACCAGTCTAGAGATTAGTTGAGAAAGGATCAAGAGTATAGTTTTATTCGGGTTTTAATTTTTAACATAGAAAATTATTACTCGAGAAAATGCTTATTTATTCTTTGCTGGCTTTTCACGAATTTTCATTGCTTTCAAAGCCAATCTAAATGTATCAAATGGTCTTGCACCTCAGAAAAGACAAATTTTCTCTTAATAACTTTATCCACAGCTTTACCACTTGTGAATTAACTTAGTTTTTGTGTATTATGTGAAGTGAAAACTAAAAATACGGGTTTAAGCTGGCTTTTTTATTTAGAAAAAAATTTGTTTAGATCTGGAAAATGAAAGTAACACTAAATTAAGCACATATATTTAAATAACGAATTTAGTACTTTGGGTATTAATGTATGTGCAAAACTTTTATTAAAAGATTTGTTTGTCAGCTTAATATTTTAGTAAATTGTGCGGTATTTGTATAAAAAGGATTGACTCATGAAAGAAAATAGTAAAAAAATTTTGCTCTTTCTTTATCCGACAGAAAATGATGTAGTTTGGTTTAGTTTTAAAGAATTACAAGGCTTAGTACCAAACTTAAGTGTCGCTGGTTTGCAGTCAGCACTGTTTCTTTTGGATAAAAAAGATCTTCTGCGCATTGATAAAACTCAAACAGAATGGAGGTACGGCTTGAGTTCTTATGGCAAAAGCTATTTAGAAGAACTATTTCCGGCTCTTTATGAGAGTAATGATAAATGGCAGGGTGATTGGTCTTTACTAATCTTTTTAGAAGCTCCTAAAACAGATAAAAACTTTCGTTATTTACGCTCTTACTTGACTCAAAACAAGGCCATAGCGCTAACGAGAGCGGTTTATTTGTATCCTGGTTTAATCAGTGACAAGATTAAAACAGATCTACAAAATTCTTATAAAAACGCCGTTTTAGTATTAAAAGTTTCTAAGTGGCTGTTTGGCGATGACTTCAAAGTTATAGGACAAAAAGCTCAACTCAATGATCTCTTTGAGCTCTACTCAAGTATTAGCAAAGAGATTGATCGACTGATAAGTATAAAGGCAAATGAGAAATCGTTTACTCAGCAAGAAAAAACCACTTTTTTTTCGGCTTTAAGTCGATTTTTGAGTGTTTTATATACTGACCCTGCTTTATTAAGATTATATTTCCCTCAAGTTGAGAGTGCAAAACAACTACTCAATAAGCTTCAAAAGTGCATAAGAATATAGGATTTTCGGTTTTAGTTCGCATCTTTATCTAGATTTAGCCTGGTATTACCAAGCAAAACGAAGAAATCACTAATATAAATGCTCATTTTACTCGACTTATTCACATTTGTTCGTTTTTTGTTTGGTTAAAAAACCAAAACAATTCCTGTTTTGGGTCGAAGATTATTTTAAAAAACCCAAAGTAGAAAATCATAGAAGGATATATTTATATTCAAAAACGATAACTTTCGTGAATAAGCATTCCAGATGTTGCATGAATAAAGCGTCAAAAATGCAATAAAAACCTTTTGGTCTTCACTTATTGTACTTTGGAAAAGATTTGGGTAAAAATCCAGAAGAAATTATAGTTCATCGACCGAAATAACGAGAAATCTTCAAAAAAGAACTTTTTACTCATTTGTCTTTACTTCGGGACATATTTTTATAACTTTTAATTATTTTTAAACCAACTCATCACGAGGTTATAGGACTATATTTAAATAACTCATATTCTCCTCACATTTGTAGTAAAATAACCTCATCTATGTCAGACAAATATGATCATCAAAGAGTAGAAGAAAAGTGGCTTGCGAAATGGGAAGAGACTCATTTGTTTTGTGATACTGATTTAAATTTGTCTGATGATGAAATCAAAGATAAAGAATATTTACTTTATGCTTTTGCTTATCCTTCTGGATCTGGTTTGCATGTTGGTCATGTGGAGCCAAAAACGGCTTTAGATATTCAAGCTAGATTCAAGCGTATGACTGGTAAAAAAGTCTTTTTTCCAGTTGGTTGGGATGCCTTTGGTTTACCGGCAGAAAATTATGCGATTAAAACAGGCATTCACCCTAAAGAAACAACTAAAACTGCCATTAATACTTTTCGTCGTCAAGTCAAAAGATTAGGTATTTCTTATGATTGGAGTCAGGAAATTGCCACCAATCATCCAGAATATTACAAATGGACACAATGGATTTTTCAGCAACTTTATCGTAAAGGCTTAGCTTACCAAGGTGAGGGTAAAGTCAACTGGTGTCCATCTTGTCAGACGGTACTCGCCAATGAGCAAGTAATCAATGGTTTATGCGAGCGTTGTGATAGTGAAGTCATTCAAAAAGATCTTAAACAATGGTATTTCAAAATTACTCAATACAAGGACGAGTTAATTGAGGGACTCAAAGGAGTAGATTGGCCTGCTCCTACTAAAAATCAGCAAATCAATTGGATTGGTCGTAGTGAAGGTGCGGAAGTGGATTTTGCGATCAAAGATACTGCAGAAAAATTAACGATTTTTACCACGCGCTTAGATACGATTTTTGGCACCACTTTTATGGTGATTTCCCCAGAGAAATTCGAGGAAAAAAATTTACTCAATTTTGTCAAAAAGGAGCATCAGCAATTAGTTCAGGACTATATCGCACAAGCTTACAAGAAAACCGAGGAAACTCGCAAGATCGGCGAAAAAGATAAGTCTGGTGTTGATACAGGACTTCTAATTATTAATCCTTTTAATCAAGAAGAGATTCCATTATTCGTAGCGGATTATGTTTTAGGCGGTTATGGTACCGGAGCAATCATGGCTGTGCCAGCTCACGATGAGAGAGATTTGGCTTTTGCTAAAAAATTTAATTTAGCGGTTAGAGAAGTAGTAGTTGATGGACGCTTGATCAATTCAGGTGTTTATAACGGTTTAGCTAGTAAACAAGCAGTTAAACAAATGATTGCTGATTTTCCTCAAGTAGCGCGTCTCAGTATTAATTATAAACTTCGCGATTGGTTAATTTCTCGCCAACGTTATTGGGGAGCACCTATTCCCGTAGTTTATGACCCACAAGGTAAAGCTCATTTGGTTAAAGAGGAGCATTTACCTTGGTTATTACCTGAAGATGTGGACTTTAAACCCACTGGAGAGTCTCCACTTAAATCATCTAAGGAATTTAAAGCTAGGGTAGAGAAATTATATGGCGAAGGTTGGACCCCAGAATATGACACCATGGACACTTTTGTTGATTCTAGTTGGTATTACTTGAGATATTGCAGTGCTAGAGACAGTCAGCAATTTGCCGATCAAAAAGCTCTTAAAACTTGGATGCCAGTTGATTTTTATCTAATTGGTCCAGAGCATATTGTTTTACATTTACTTTATTCAAGATTTTTTACTAAATTTTTGCGCGATGAAGGTTATATAAATTTACCTTCTGGCGAACCTTTTACTAAAATGCGCCACCAAGGCATGATTCTTGGTCCAGATGGTCGCAAAATGAGCAAGAGTAAAGGTAACGTTATTAATCCAGATGAAATCATTAAAGAATATGGCGCCGATACCCTGAGGGTGTATGAAATGTTTATGGGACCACTAGATGCTGATAAACCTTGGAATCCACGCGCGGTAGCTGGTGTAGCTAGATTTTTACGCAAAGTTTATCGTTTGGTAAATCGAGAATTAACTAGACACAGTGATTCTTCTCTGGAATTATTAGCCGACAGAAATGAATTAGTGCAAAAACTACATTGGGCAATTCAAAAATTAAGTATTGATTTACCAGAATTTAAATACAATACCGCCATTGCTGCCTTGATGGAATTTGCCAATATTTTTGAAAAAATGGATGAGGGTAATCACTCGCTTTTAACACAAGAGGAAATCTTGAGTTTTATCAAACTGTTAGCCCCTTTAGCGCCGTTTATTGCTGAAGAACTTTACGATCAAGCTAAAAATCTAGGTTGGCAATTAGAAGATTCTGTACATTTAGAATCTTGGCCAAAATATGATGAAGCGCTTTTGCAAAAAGACGAGATTTGTATCGTTGTGCAAGTCAACGGAAAACTGCGAGCAGAGTTTCAATGGCCAACTAATCGTGTCTCAGAAAAAGAAGCCATTATTGAGCATGCTAAAGGCTTAGACGATGTTGCTAAATGGCTTGACTGTCAAACTATTAACAAAGCAATTTACGTTCCTGGAAAGCTTGTTAATTTGGTAATTTAGCAACCTTATGTTTGTTACTTTCTTGTTACTTAGATCTTAGATCATTGATTTGTGATTAAAACAGCTAAGATTTTAGGTTTTCTCAGTATTTTTATTCCAATTTTATTGATTGTTGTTGGCATTGTTCTGGCGAGCTTAGCGATTAAAAAACTCATTGCCGACTCTGAAACCTTACGATGTTTTTGTCCTTCGTGTCCGCAGACAGCTTTTGCAGAAAAAGGCGCCAATAATCTGGGTTTTATCAAAGTCGATATTCAAGGTGCCGTCAAAAAGCCAGGGATTTATCAATTGGCCATTGGGCAACGCATCGCTGATTTAGTTGCCTCAGCGAGCGGTTTTGTCACAGAAGCCGATGCTTTTTACATTGCCAAAACTCTTAATTTAGCAACTGAGCTCAAAGATCAGGATAAAATTTACATTCCTTTTCTTGAAGAAAATCAAAGCCGAGATAGTGAAAACTCATCATCTAACACAGAAATTTCTCCACAATCAGAGTCTAAACTGATTTCTGTTAATCAAGCTAATCTTGATACTCTGCAAACTCTTTCTGGAATAGGAGCAGTTAAGGCTCAGGCAATTATCGACAATCGTCCTTACAGTAATTTAGATGATTTGCTTAGTAAAAAAGTTTTATCAGAAAATTTACTAAACAATTTGAGGGCACAATTATCTTTATAGTTATAGGATAGTTTTGTGGTGATTTTATGTAATAAATCTTTAATTATTTTTATAAAAAAAGACTAAAAGAATATATTTTTGAAGCATTTTTGAGCGCTGTGAGATTAAAAATCAGTAACCAGATACTTTCGTATCAAAAGGCTAGGTGACTTATAAGCATTTTAGAAAAATACAAATTTATATATTGATATCTTTAACATGCTTTATATTTACGAATAATTTTCGAATAATATTAAAGACCCGAAAGATAATAGAAACAGATCAAGAATCTTCAATTTTTTACATTTTTTCTACAAAAGTAGATAAAAACGAAACAAAACCGAACCAAAAACAGTTTTTCAGGTATATTTTACCTAGTAATGGGGTAATATTGCCAATATTGGATAACTATATCAGAGATAAACAGACCAAATCACTTAGCAGTCGATTGAGGCTGATTGATGAGACTATTTTAAATGGAAAAACGTTGATAAATGAAGCTATGTCTTTTTTCAAAAAAGAACTAGCTTCGGTTAAATATCGCTGTTTACTTGGACAAAAATGGCTAAATTCAAAAAGACAGATTTCCCTCAAGAGACTTGAGAGAGTAGTTGGTTCTAGAGGTAGACCCCTGGTTGAAGGGATGCTCTTTGGTGACCTATCTGGTATCAATCAAGAGACATATCACTCTTTTAAAGTTATTGGGATATTACACATACTCTCTGCATCTTCAGCTAATTTTACTATTTTTCTGCATTTTCTATTATTTTTTTTAAAGCCAATCTCTGCCTACTTGAGTAAAAAGGCTTTATTTTATCTTAATTTTGGTATTATTTTTCTATATTTCTCTCTGGTAGGCTCTTCAGCATCGACTTTAAGGGCTTTTTTAACCCTAACCTTAGCTTTTTATGCTGTTTTTATACTCAAACGTGCCTACTTATCTCTTTTTAATTTATATTTAGTAGCAATTTATATGCTAACTATCAATCCTTTTTACTTAGATTCCCTTAGTTTTCAGTTTTCTTTCTTAGCTAGTTTTGGTATTATTTTTTTATATAATTATTTAATAAAAGAGCCATTCATCAACAAAAATATCTTTTTACAAAATATCTTATTAACTAGTTGTGCGCAATTTTTTTTATTACCAATTATGATTTCCAGATTCGGAGAGTTGAATTACTTGGCGATTCCGGCCAATTTTTTAGTTTTACCTCTAGTAGAGTTATTGACAATTTTGTTTTTAGCTTCATTCATCTGTCTTTTTGCCTCTAACATTTTATCTATTGGTTTTTTTGAACGCTTTTTATCTTTTATGATTAACAAAGCGATCGATATATTATTTATTTTAATTGATACTTTAGAAAAAAGTCCTTGGAAAAGTTTTGTCTTTAAAACAAATAAAGAGCTATATATAGTTATATTTTGTGTATTAAATTTGTTAGTTATTGTAGGTATTTTTGTACTCAAAAATAAGA
Source organism: uncultured Pseudomonadales bacterium (assembly GCA_964495475.1). Lineage (GTDB taxonomy): Bacteria > Patescibacteriota > Microgenomatia > UBA1400 > PJMF01 > UBA1364. Next base: position 3,250 of record CAZBVY010000008.1, on the reverse strand, counting down.
AGTACTCAAAAAACCAATATAGGATCTTTAAATGAAATTATTTTTTGTTGTTAGTGTGTTTTTAATTTTACTGTGGGAATTTTTGTTTAAATGGCCGGACAGTTATTTTCATTTAGTAGTTTGTGACGTAGGACAGGGTGATGCTATTCTCCTCAAGTACAGTCAAATGCAAATTTTAATTGATACTGGTCCAGATGAAAGTTTAATAACTTGTTTAAATCAAAAACTACCATTTTGGGATAAAAAGATTGATGTATTAATCTTAACTCATTTTGATGACGATCATATTGGAGGTTTTGCTTCTTTATCACAAACTTATGCAATTGATTATATTTTTTTACCTCTAACGAACTATAAGGAAAGTGAGACTTTTCTCGAGTTAAAAAGCAGAATTAGTGCCCTGCAAGAAGCAGGTACGATCGTCAAAGAGCCGTTTTTGGGGCAACAGATTGCTTTTTCCAAAATTAGCCCTAAATACCAGGCTAAGTATAATAGTGTAAATAAACAAGAAAATTCTTTGTTATTAAGTTTTTTAACTCCCATGGCTTTATATCTGGAAGAATACAAAGTTCTAGAGGAAACTAAAAGTTTTTTATGGCAGAGACCCGAAAATTACTTATCGGCCGAAGATTGGCAAAAATTAGCTTATAAAATAAGTGATAATGATGGATCTATAGCTACTTTTGTTCAATTTGGTGACCTGAAAATTTTACTTTCAGGTGACCTCGAGTCTACTAGAGAACTAGCACTCATAGAAGCAGGATTGATAACTGGAGTAGATATACAAAAAGTAGGGCATCATGGCTCTAAAACATCATCATCGCTTGATTTTTTATTGAAGACTAGACCCGAAACAGCGCTTATTAGCTGTGGTTTAAATAATCAGTTCAATCATCCAAATCCAGAGGTTTTAGACAATTTTAACTCAATTGGTGTACAAATTCTGCGCACTAATCACTTAGGTACGATCGAAGTAGTTAGTGATGGGCAAAAATTTTGGTTAAAGAACAAAAAACAACAGCTTTTTTAAGATTTTTTAAAAAAGTTGAAGCTGATAAATGAAAGCGGGCAGTGATTTTTGCTTTCAATTTATGAAGATTACTATGACAAATTTTTGTAGCTTTTGCAAGCTGTTTGTATATTTTTTGATGATTTTATCTGATTAATCTCTGGTAAAAAAATGTTCAAAAACGGTTTTTTCATTGCATTGTTTTTGACAAATAGTGTTCGTTATAGAGTATTAATGCGCTTATTTTTTTTGCTAAATTAGCTTTAAAAAATCTTCAATCGATGAATTAACTTGGTAATTTTTGCATAAAAGGAGAGTAAAAAGAGTTTTTTAAAGCAAAAAAAGACTTTTATCGTTTATTTAACTAAAATATTCCTTTTATGTAATTATTGAACAAAAAATTTTTGCCATAAAACACTAACTTTTTATTAAAAAGAGTTTTAACCAAAGAGTAAAAAATATATTCAATTTTATTCGCTTTTTATTCGTCTTTTTTGAGGACTGGATTTTTCTTTGAAAGTGTTAGAATAAAAGCATGTTTCAAGTTTCTTATCATGAAATTAATGCTCCAAAAAGTGCTCGTAAACTGCCAGTAATTTTTGTAGATGTTAAAAACAGCAAATCTGTGACCACCTTGTTTTTAGCAAATACTGGTGCGCGCTATGAACAGCATCGCGAAGAAGGATTGGCTCATTTTTTTGAACACATGGTTTTTAAGGGTACTCAGAAATTTGATAGTTCTAAAGTTTTAGCAGAATCCTTGGATAGTGTGGGGGCGGATTTTAATGCTTTCACCAGCAAAGAATACACTGGCTACTATGTGCGCTCGGCGACAGCTAACTTTTCTTTGGCTCTGGATGTTCTTTCAGATATGCTTTTTCAGCCAAAATTAAGACAAAGTGACATCGATCGCGAAAAAGGCGTCATCATTGAAGAACTCAACATGTACGAAGATAATCCTCCTGCTCATATCGCCGATGTTTTTGAAGAAATGATTTTTGCCAATCGTAGCTTGGCGCATCCAGTGATTGGGCGCAAAGAAACAATTAAGTCTTTTCAGAGTGCTGATTTTAAAAATTTTCTCAAAAAATTCTATGGCCCAGAGAATTTATTATTGGTGGTGGCTGGGGGATTAAAATCTTTGGCCAATAATGAAAATGAAATTTTATCTCAGATTGAAAAAGCATTGACCAAAATGCAAGACGATCGCAGTGATCTGAAAAATCCTTTTCCAACAGTGAATGCCACAAGCCCCGCTACAATCGGCCAAAAAACCTTTTTAGAACAAAAGTTTAAATTGGTCAATAAAGCTACTGCGCAAGCCCATTTTGTTATGGCTTGGCCGGCTATAAATGCCAATCACGAAGATCGCTATGCATTACAGGTTCTTTCTACGATCGTGGGAAGTAACATGAGTTCTCGTTTGTTTAATAAAGTCAGAGAAGAACGAGGTTTGGCATATTATGTTAATTCAAACTTAGATTTTTATCATGACACTGGTCTTTTTGGTTGTAGTGCTGGTGTGGATAGCAGTCGCGCTGAAGAGGCGATTAAAGTTAGCAAGGGAGTATTTACCGACTTACTAGATAAAAAGGCGAAAATAGATGCTTTAGAACTTGCCAGAGCCAAAGATTATTTGCGAGGCAAAACTTTATTAGGTTTGGAGAGTAGCAATAACATTGCACAATTTTTTGGTTTACGTAAATTGTTACGTGAAGAGACAGTTACCGTGGAAGGGGTTTTGCAGAAATTTGACGCAGTTACAATCGAAGATTTGGATAGAATTGCCAAAGCCATTATTCGCGAAGATGAATTGCGATTGGCGATTATTGGGGACTTTAAAAACGAAGAAAAACTACGTTTAGCTATGTCTTAGTTTATGTTTTGATATATTACTTTATATTAAATCACATTAAAATAAGAACACTTAGCTAAATAGAAGTAAAATAGAGAACTATTGATATATTTCTATATATTACTTTATATATAAGTCATATTAAAAATTAGTAAAATTAACAGAAAGGTGTAGATGCAAATAACTAGAACAGCCGTACTAGTCAAACCAGATGGTTTGCAAAGAGGTTTAATCGGCGAAATCATTGCTCGCTTTGAGCGTAAGGGTCTTAAATTAGTTGGTCTCAAAATGGTGCGTATGACCGATGAGATGCTAGACCAATGGTATACAGAACATCGTGAGAAGAGTTTTTTCAAAAACCTGAAAGACTTCATGGGTTCGATGCC
>CAZBVY010000007.1:8850-17557 GCA_964495475.1 uncultured Pseudomonadales bacterium | reverse complement strand
CTCCATCCTTTGGTCAACAATTAGTTGACGGCGTAGTAGAAATCGCTGATCTACTCAATCTTAAAATCAAAGATAATTGGGAAATTGTTAATTATGATACCAATGAAACAGTTAAATCCGCCGCCGCTCTAGCTCAGGCTATTATTGGCAAACTTAAAGTCGGCCAAATGGAAGTCTCTGAAATTAAAGCTCCAGAGGGAGAAAAGCTCAGCTTGGAAGGTAGTAATATTGCTATTCAACTTGATAATCCTGAAGCCTCTGGTAGCAGTGCCTTGGGTAAATTAATTATTCAAAATCAAGACGGAGAGGTAGTGGCCAGCTTCGATAGTGAAGGAAATGCCTCAATCAGCGGGCAATTAGATGTCGCTGGAATCAGTCGTCTTGGTAAATTGATTGCTGACGAAGCGACTTTTGGTTCAATTATTACGAATGAAGCCTCTATATCTGGAGGTCTAATCGCTAACAATATTCAAGCCGACTCAGCCAGACTTGATTATATTGAGTCAAAACTAGCTAACCTAGAAAATGCCAGTATTAGCGGCACTCTATATGCAGAAAATATTCAGACTAATAACATTCAAGCTAATATGATCAGTGGCCTTGAAGAAAGACTCAGTAGCAAAATTGCTGAAACCCTTAATCAACCAAGTCTACTCGCTTCTCTTTTTGGCGAGCAAGCTCAACAAACTGATGAATATCTCCAACAATTACAACAAGAATTAAATGACATTACTGCTGAAACTGAAGATACTTCATTAACTGAAATTGATCAAAACAGTAATGACCTAACTTTAATCGCCGACAGTGCCTTTGTTGAACAATATTTCGAGGTCAACGGCAATGCCTTCATTGCTGATTCTTTAAAATTAGGTCAAAGTTTGATGGTGGGTGAAGATACCATCGTTGGCAATGGTTTCATCAGTTATCAACCTCAAGTGGCAGAAGGTGAAGATTTTACCTTTTCTATTCAACCCACTGGTGTTGGTAAACTCTCTCTTATGGCTGGCTTGATGCAATTAGATAGTCAAGGCTTTGTCAGTATTAACGGCGACTTAAAAGTAGCGGGTGTTTTAGAAGTGGAAGAAAACCTCAAGGTTAAGAATACCCTTTTAACCAATTTAATCAGTGCTAATAAAGCAGGTGAAAGCATTAAAGTGCAATTGGCTTCAGTAGATGAATCTCTAGAAGGTGAAGATTTGACTGTGCAAAAAAGTAATTTTGAATTTATCAATGAGAACAATACTCCAGTAGCTTCTTTCTCATCTGCTGGCGACCTTGCTTTGACTGGATCTTTGAGACTTAGTCAAAACATTGAGATTGCTAGTGACTCAGGAGAAATTGTTAATAGTCGCAGTGCTGGACAAGCCGTCTTGTCGGCTGGTAGCACCGAAGTTACTATCATTAGCGATAAAATCGAAGAAAATAGCATGATCTATGTCACTCCAATGAACTCCACAAACAATCAGGTTCTGTATGTAAAAAATAAAACCACTGATAGTCCATTTACACCTGAAAAAGAAGGTCAATTTACAGTGGCGATTGATTATGCACTAGGACATAATGTTGTTTTCAATTGGTGGATTATTCAACTAAATTAAAATGAAAAAAAAACCTAGAAAAATCTACCGAATAATCATTCCAGCAATAATTGCTGCAATTGGAGCGATATTTTTATTAATTACTTTTAACGCTCGTCCTCGTTTCAATCCGCCCACTGCTCAAACAGGAATATCTGGAGAGCATCAATATGTTGACACTTCTTTACAAAAGATTTTTGGCAAACACACTTATCAAAACACCAACGAACTCCATCAAGTTTCATTTAGAAAAGATCCTACCAAGCCAGAGGCTGTTCGTTTTATTAATCGTCATGCTCAATTATCTTTTTTTACTCATAAGAATCAGTCTTTTGGAACAGCTACTATAAATGAGCCAATAGTTAAAGATAATAAAATTACTTATCCAAACATATTTCCAGATACAGATTTACGCTATATCGTTAACCCAAATCAAATTTTGGAAGAATTTATTATTTACAGTCCCACAACTGCTCTTAAAATGACCGAGTTAGTGCAAACTCTAAATCGTCGCGAAATTGATTCTTATCTAGAGTTAGAGGGATCGATCAAACTATATCGAAAAAACCAATTAGTAGCAATCGTCCCTCGTCCAGTTATGTATGAGCTTAATAATCAAGAAAAGCGCTCCTATGACCTAAGTTATGTTGTTGAGGAAATTAATAACAGTACACTTGCCATAACTAAAGTAATTGATCAAAATGGCCAAGATTGGTTGTCTGACCCAGAGCGAAAATATCCTGTTGTTATTGATCTAGTAATTGATAATGCTGACACTTCAACCAGTTGGGTCAGCTCCGATACAAACAACACTGTTGTTTCCCAAGAAACAAGCATAAAAAATGAAGGAACTAGCTCAGTTAAGATTGCTACCACTGGTGAAGAAAACACCACTCTTGATGCTATGGAATACGAACCATTTTCAGCTACTGGCGGAACTATTACTTATTCTGGTGGTTATACCATTCATACTTTCACAACTAACGACACTTTCGTTCCTAATGGAACTGGAGAAGTTGAATTTTTAATTGTCGGTGGTGGTGGTGGAGGTGGAGAAACCATTGGTGGAGGTGGAGGAGGTGGAGGCGTTGTTAAATCCTTGAGTAAAGTTACTGCTCAAAATTACTCAGTTACCATTGGTACGGGCGGAGCTGGCGGTAGTGGTAGTGGTTATCCAGCTGGAATCAAAGGCGGCGACTCTTCTTTTAATGGAATCGTTGCTATCGGAGGCGGAGGTGGTGGTGGCTATGATGTAAGCGCTGTTGGTACCGGTGGTAGTGCTGGAGGTAATGGTGCTTCCGGTAGTGATGGAGGTAATTACAAGCCTAATCAAGGGAATGATGGAGGTGCACATTTAAGTGGAAATTGGGGTGGTGGTGGAGGTGGTGGTGGTGAAGCTGGTAGCAATGCAGCTTCCTCCAAAGCTGGAGATGGTGGTGATGGATATTTAAGTTCTATCTCAGGCACTCCTACTTATTACGGTGGTGGAGGTGGTGGAGGTGTAAGAAATACAGCTGGTGGAACTATTGGCTATGGTGGTTTAGGTGGTGGTGGTAATGGAGGGATTACTACAGCTGGTGCTGATGGTACACCTAATACTGGTGGAGGTGGTGGTGGAGGTGGTTTTGTTAGTGATTTAGCTGGTGGCTCTGGAGGATCAGGAATTGTGATTATTAGGTATCCAACTTCTTCAGACACTATGACTAAAAATGATGCTTATAAAAGAGCATATACTAGCAATACTGCCACTGCCACTGGAGGTACGATTACAGACTCTAACGGATTTCGTATTCACACTTTTACCAGTAATGGCACCTTTACACCTAATGGTGCAATGAATGTTGAGGTGTTAGTTGTCGGTGGTGGAGGTGGAGGTGGAGAAACCATCGGTGGTGGTGGAGGAGGTGGAGGTGTAGTTTATAGTGCCTCGCATGCAGTAACCGCATCTGGGTATACAATTACCGTTGGTGCAGGCGGAGCCGGTGGTAATGGCGCTGGCTATCCAGCTGGAATCAAGGGTGGTGATTCTTCTTTCGATTCTATTACTGCTATCGGAGGCGGTGCTGGAGCTGGTTACAATTTAAATGCTGTTGGCACTGGTGGAAGTGCTGGAGGTGATGGTGCGGGTGGTGGTACTAGAGCTAGCTACACTGTGGGGCAAGGTTATGATGGAGGTGGTGCTTCCCTATCAAATTGGGGAGGTGGAGCTGGTGGAGCTGGTGAAGCTGGCACTACTGCAGTTTCTTCTAAAGCTGGAGATGGTGGTGATGGATTAGAATTTTCTATTTCAGGTGAAGCTAAATATTATGGTGGTGGAGGTGGTGGAGGTGTAAGAAATACAGCTGGTGGAACTATTGGCTATGGTGGTTTAGGTGGTGGTGGTAATGGAGGGATTACTACAGCTGGTGCTGATGGTACACCTAATACTGGTGGAGGTGGTGGTGGAGGTGGTTTTGTTAGTGATTTAGCTGGTGGCTCTGGAGGATCAGGAATTGTGATTATTAGGTATCCTCTAGAAAGCGACACCCCTATTGGGGGAATTATAACTGATGATGGTGATTATCGAATTCATACCTTTAAAGAAACGGGTGTTGATCGTTTCGTCTCCCCCATAGATATGAATGTTGAAGTTTTAGTTGTTGGAGGTGGTGGAGGTGGAGGTGAAACCATTGGTGGAGGTGGTGGTGGTGGTGGTGTTATTTATAATTCATCTTATTCGGTAACTGCAGGATCGGAATATACTATTTCTGTTGGCACTGGTGGAAGTGGTGGCAGTGGCAGTGGCTATCCAGCTGGAATCAAGGGTAAAAACTCTACTTTTAGTGATCTCGTTGCTATCGGAGGCGGAGGTGGTGGTGGCTATGATGTAAGCGCTGTTGGTACCGGTGGTAGTGCTGGAGGTAATGGTGCTTCCGGTAGTGATGGAGGTAATTACAAGCCTAATCAAGGGAATGATGGAGGTGCACATTTAAGTGGAAATTGGGGTGGTGGTGGAGGTGGTGGTGGTGAAGCTGGTAGCAATGCAGCTTCCTCCAAAGCTGGAGATGGTGGTGATGGATATTTAAGTTCTATCTCAGGCACTCCTACTTATTACGGTGGTGGAGGTGGTGGAGGTGTAAGAAATACAGCTGGTGGAACTATTGGCTATGGTGGTTTAGGTGGTGGTGGTAATGGAGGGATTACTACAGCTGGTGCTGATGGTACACCTAATACTGGTGGAGGTGGTGGTGGAGGTGGTTTTGTTAGTGATTTAGCTGGTGGCTCTGGAGGATCAGGAATTGTGATTATTAGGTATCTCCGCCCCATTCAATCATACTCAGAAAGCTCAATTAAAACTCAAGGCAACTATTCTCTTAAAGTTATCGCTCCCATAAATAGCTTAAATAAAACCTTAGCTCAAACACTGAGCTCGCCCATTGATTTATCAAATAAAACCAATGTTAGATTTTATCTAAGATCTAATAGAACTGGAAGCAATATTAAAATTGGAATTCATGATGCCGGAGGAACTACTTCAGAATTCACTCCAGCCATTACTAATGTCGATACTTATCAAGAAATTGATTGGGATATATCTGAAATATCCAATAGTGATAAGGATGCTATTGATCAAATTATTATTACTATTGTCAATAGTGATACTAAAAATACTTTTTATATAGATGATTTATTGGGAAATCTTGGTTCTTTAAACGATACCGTAACTCTAACAACGTCAGCCACAGACCTTTTTGTTTCACCATCTTTAACCTTCTGGGTTAGATCTGATACTACTGGAAACTTTGCTCGATTCCAGTTTGGAGAAGACGCAAGTAATGAGCAAACCTATGACATAACCATCAATTCAGCTAATACTTGGGAACAAAAAAAATGGGATATATCTGGCATAGCCAGCGAAGATCGTGATGCTGTAACTAAGTTTGCTTTTAAATTCACTACTGATACAAATGACGCTATTTTTTATTTTGACAATATTATTATTAATATTGCCCCCAACACCCCCTCTTTAGATTCTCCGCTCGATGCTGCTAACAATCAAAGTTTAAATCCTCTTTTAAAAACTACTGCCATAGATACAGAGTTAGATTATTTAAATTATAAAATCCAACTCTGTACTAATGTAGACATGACAGCTAATTGTCAGACTTTTGATCAAACTAGTTCTCAAGTTGGTTGGAGTGGACAAAATACACAAACTAATACTGCTTATACTAGTGGTGCTCAAGCTACTTACACTATACAAACAGGTTTATTGGCAGATACCACATATTATTGGAGAAGCTATGCAATTGATCCAGGTGGTAGCAATACTTGGAGTGCTACTCAGAGTACACCGTATAGTTTTACGACTTCAGCTAATCCTACCATGCCAACTTTGCCACGAGCAGAAAACCTTACTAATCCTAGTGCCATTGTTGATTTAACTCCAGAATTTACTGCCGTTCACAATGATCCAAATGGAGATAGCGCCATACATTATGAAGTAGAAGTTAATACTGCCAACGATTTTTCTGGCACTGTAATGTGGGATTCTGGTCAACACAGTATGACTAGTACCGCCAATGGTGCTCGTTCCCTCAACATCAGCTATGCAGGCACCCCTCTAACGTTCCAGGGAGCAACTTATTATTGGAGAATTAGATTCTGGGATACTTTTGGCCTAGTTAGTGCTTGGTCAGAAACACAAAATTTTTCCATGAATAATATTCCTTACGAACCTACGCTCGATTTGCCTGTTACTGGCAGTGGTGATATGGAATTTTTACCAGCTTTGAAAACTACTGGAAGCGATCAAGATAATGACTATCTATTCTATAAAATCCAACTCTGTACTAACTCAGCCATGACAGCTAATTGTCAAACTTTTGATCAAACTAGTTCTCAAGTTGGTTGGAGTGGACAAAATACACAAACTAATACTGCTTATACTAGTGGTGCTCAAGCTACTTACACTATACAAACAGGTTTATTGGCAGATACCACATATTATTGGAGAAGCTATGCAATTGATCCAGGTGGTAGCAATACTTGGAGTGCTACTCAGAGTACACCGTATAGTTTTACGACGCTTGCCACTCCTGTTCCAGCCAGCGCTTGCTACATTCAAGAAAGCATAAACAAAGACCAACTGCTATTCGTCTGGACCGATAATGCTATTAATGAAGATTTTTATGAAGTACAGCGCAGTGTTGACGGGGGCGCCTGGACCGCTTTGCAAACTGGATTGGCACCTGATACCACTTCTTTATTAGACACTTCTATTACTAGCGGGCACACTTATCAATACCGAGTGGCTCCTTATTTTGTGGGACCATATTATGCATCGTGGTGTCTAGCTAATACTCTCAATGTTGGAATTGGTTTATTTAATTTAGAAGGGATCAATGCTTCTGGTTTGCACTTTAATTAAAAGTTTCAAACCTTATTAAAAATCTATTTCAAAAAAAAGCTAATCTGCGCAAATATAATAAGTAGAAACCACTGGAGAAGCTACGTTGCAACGATCAACGCTGTCTGCGATATCAGAGTCTGAAGAATTTTCTAACACAGTAGATAATAAAAAGTCTTCTCCAAAACTCATTTGCACATAATCAAATTGTTCGTTGGAAATCATTTCTTTCATATAAACCATATTACCAATAGCAAAACTTTCGTCATCGTTGGGACATTGCAAAGTGCCATCTGCTCCACAAGCTACAATATTACCGCTGTCATCATCTGGAGGATAAGCTTGATGATCATTGTAATACATACGAATAGCTACTTTTAATTGACGCAGGTCATTTTTACGAGCACTATCTCTAGCACGAGCACGCACACCGATCAAATTAGGTAAAATTACTGCTACTAGAATTCCCAAAACGGAAATTACAACAAGAAGTTCAATTAAGGTAAAGGCATTCTTTTTCATAAACAGTCCAAATAATTTAATAACTATCCACTATATCAGGTGTAGTGGTCAGATTCGTACTCATGATCGTATAGTTGCAAGTATTCACTGATAAAACAGTATCGATAATACGACAATAAGTGCCATTATAATAAGCTGGCTCTTCATCGGCGTTTCGAGCAATGGTTTCATCTTCTGTGTTTTCTAAATAGGCAAATAAACGATAGGTTTGCCCTTGAGCATCAGATAAATAAAAATATTGACTTCCTCCTGGATCTTCCGGCAATTTGCTCATGTATAAAGTCAAATCAACGGAATTTTGCCAAATATCTCCCCAATTACACTCTTCAGTAGCATTTTCTCCACAACCCATGATTTTTCCACCAGAGGCATAAGGATAATGTTTAAAATCATTGTAATAAATTTCCAAAGCTTTACTGATACTTTGCAAATCCTGTTTACGACGGCCATCTCTAGATTTTTGCTGTACACTACCAAAAGTCCTCAAGCCCAAGCCAGCCAACAGTGCCATGATTGCCATCACTACCAACAGTTCTAATAGTGTAAATCCTTTTTGTTTTTTCATAATTTTACTGTCTCACGCAAGGCGTTTCGTCATAACATTGAGAAACAGTAGTAAATGGACCCATATCACAATTATTACCCTGTACCCACACATTGCAATCTTGATCAGTGGTGTAAGCAGAATTGGCACAACAGAAACATAAATGAGTATCACAATAACTTGGCTCAGCTGTAGGAATTGGAGTGGCAGTATTGCTTGGTAAAGGAGTGGTTGTTGGAAAGATTACTCCTTCCAAGAGAAGAGGCACTCCTTCAGAAATGCCATAAACATAGCTTACACTTCTATTAAAACTAGGATGACTCTCTGGTATACCACAACCATATTGGCAGCCCAACTTTTCAATAATAGGATCAGCTAAGTCTGTCAGAATACTTAAAACTCGATAACCCTGACTATTATCTCCATTACCTGGATAAGGAAAATATAAATATGGCTCGCCAGTGTCTGGATCACAAGGAACTGCTTTGAGATAAGGTTTGAGTGAATCTCCCCCACAATCTAATAAAAACTCTTCTGGAGGATATTCTTGGTGATCGTTGTAGTAATCTTCAAAAGCTAATTTGATATCACGTAAATCACTTTTTCTTTGAGCGTCTTTGGTACGATTAATATCAACCCTAAAGACTCTAAACAGAGCCAATAAAATTAGCATCA
>CAZBVY010000007.1:0-8750 GCA_964495475.1 uncultured Pseudomonadales bacterium | reverse complement strand
GTACGATTAATATCAACCCTAAAGACTCTAAACAGAGCCAATAAAATTAGCATCAAAAGTGCAACAACGATTAAAATTTCTATCAGCGTTAAGCCGTTTTGCTTCTTCACTTTCATCTTGTTATCATTTAATCTTAACATAGAATGAAAGAAAATAGATTCAAGACTTTTTTTAATTGGTTGATCATCGCGATTGTGGCTCTTTTGCCCATTTTTTTTGTTCCTTACATTATCAATCCGCTGATTAATAGCAAGCTTATTCTCTTGTTATCTTTTGCTTTTATTAACGCCCTAGCTTTCATTGTTTATAGTTTAAAAAAGAAAAGTTGGGAATTTATTAAAACTCCTCTCACCTTACCTTTAGTTGGATTTGCTATTTTAGTTATCATTTCCAGCTTAGTAAGTCATCAATACCCTAGCAAACAATTGCTTGGCATGGGCGGAGCTTATTTAAGTTTCGTGAGTATTGTCTTACTTACGCCTGTATTGATTAAAAATAAATTTAATCGCTGGTTTATTTTGTCTAATAATATAGTTGCTTTAATTTTAAGCGTTCTGTCCATTTTTCAATTGTTTGGACTTGGAATAGCTCCCCTAATCAATCGTCTCAGTGTTTTGGAATTACCAAATACACTCGCTTTTTCTTTAACTGGAGCTACTTTTATTACTGTGCAATTTTTATCTGTAATTTTACTAAGTAATATTTTTGATCAAAAAAATTGGAAAAATTCCCTATTTCTGAAAGTTACGACTGCCATTATCGCCATTGCTCTTGGAATTAATATTTGGGCTATTTCGCCTGGCGGAGAAGCTAAGTTTCAAAGTCTTTCTTTAACTGCCAGTGCCAATATTGCTAAAGACAGTTTAACCTTTACTAAAAACGCTTTATTTGGTTATGGTCCAGATTCTTATGGCAACGCTTACAATATTCTCAAGCCTATCTGGATCAACGGTTTAAATTATTGGAAATTTACCTTTGATTCTGCCTTTAATTTGCCACTTACTATTATTGTTAGCGTTGGATTAATTGCTTTCTTGGTTTATTTACTTTTCCTCTGGAAAACTTTCGTGGTTTTAAAGAAAAGTAATGATCAAGAACCTTTTCTCAAAGCATTTATTTTAGGAGCTTTAGTTTGGCAATTTTTTGCTCCAGTTAATTTAGTTATGTTAGCAATGTTAGCCATTGCTCTTGCCTTCTTCATCAGTTCTCATCAAGACCAATATAAAAGAGTTAGCTTTAACGTGCATCGTTTATCTGATCTTTTAAATCGCGGTAAATTAATGAAAATTCGTCGTTATGTTTTTATAACTAGCAATGTTGTCATTCTTGGATTTTTAGCCTTGGGTTTTTATGTCAGTGCTAAAACTTTTGTCGCCTATCACATGCTCTATAAAAGCAATGTCAGTGTGACAAAAAATGAAGTTGCCAAAGCCTACGATTATCATAAAGATGCTAAAATCCTAGCACCTCAAATTGACATGATTAGACGTAGCTATTCTCTAATCAATTTACAAATTGCCATCGCTTTATCTAACAAAGCTGATATCACTCCAGCAGAACAAGAGCAGGTTCTGCAATTGGTAAATCAGGCCATTAGAGAAGCTAAGGCGGCCACTGTACTTGATCCATACAATTATCAAAACTGGTCAGTTTTGGCTCAAATTTATATGCAACTTTTAAATACTACTGATCAAGCAATGCAAGAAGCTTTTAATTCATTAGCCAAAGCAGCCACATATAATCCTAGTAATCCAGAGATCAGATTGGCTTTGGGACAATTATTCCTTAGCACCAACAGATCTGCTGAAGCGGTTAACTTTTTTGATCAAGCTATAGAGAGAAAACCAGATTTTTTCATCGCTCATTATGATTTGGCTCAAGCTTTTAAAGCCAACAATCAATTAACAGAAGCTAAAAGTGCTTTAATTAGTGCGATGAATCTTTTAGCCAAAGATAGCGAGGAATACAAGATTGTTGAGAAAGAACTAAATACTCTCATATCTCAATTAGAAAATAACACTAAGAACACAAAAGAGGCTGAAGAGAAATTACTTCCACCAAACGCTAGTTCCGCTAGTGATTCAGCTCAAACAGACTTCATGCAAACAAATGATAACTCTGGCCTATCTAATCTTCTAGACCAACAAGAAACCGAGGCTGTCATTCAAGATGGCGCTCTTACTCCCGATCAAAATTTGGTAGAAAACTAAGACTTTATAGTTTTAGAAATTGCTTTTTTAACTTCATCTAAACCTGCGTTAGTGACTGTGCTAAAAAATATCACATTCATATCTTTGTCCATAAAATATGATCTAAAGATATCTATTTGTTCTGTAGTATATAGGTCTATCTTATTAACTGTCAAAATGCTGGGTTTTTCTAAAAGTTTTGAACTATAGTCGCCCAATTCTTTTTTGAGTTGCTCATACTGTTGCCATAACATAACAGCTTTTTGTTGATCGCTGATACTCTCATCAAAAATAACACTTTCATCTAAATACAAAATAAACATCAATACCTGGCAGTTTTCAATATGACGCAAGAAGTCTAAGCCCAATCCTTTACCTTTACTCGCTCCTTCAATTAAACCAGGCACATCGGCCACCACAAGCTCTTCTTTGCCTTGTCCTGAACCAAGATACATGATACCTAAATTAGGTTCGATGGTAGTAAAAGGATAATTAGCAATTTTTGGATTTGCTTTAGTTACCTTAGATAAAAAAGTGCTTTTACCAGCATTAGGAAAACCAACCAATCCTAGATCTGCTAACAATTTAAGTTCTAAATAAACTAATTTTTGTTCACCAAAACCACCATATTCTGCTTCCAAAGGCGTAGTTTTAACTGAGGATTTAAAATGAACACTTCCTCTACCACCTTTGCCACCATGACAAATTAAAAATTCTTGATCAGCAGAGTCAAAAACAAATAATTCTATTTTTTCTTCTAATAACTCAAGCTGATTATCAAGATCGCGTGGAGGAATACCTTGATTTTCTTCTTCTAAATAATATTTGCCTCCACTTAACAAATCGTTGCTAATTAAAGAATTGTTGCGACGTTTATTAGCTGTTTTATTTTCTGCTACGAGATAAATAACTGTACCTACTGGAACTTCAAGAATTTTGTCAGCCCCTTTTTCACCAAATTTTTTACGACGACCACCATTCTCACCGCCCTGGGCTTTAAATAATTTAACACCAGCATAATCACGCAAGGTGGTCATACCAGCAATACTTCTAACAATTACGGAACCACCGTCGCCACCATCGCCACCATCTGGACCACCTTTGGTAACAAATTTTTCTCGACGAAAAGATACTTTGCCATCACCACCGTCACCGGCTGCTAAAGTTAATTTGACTAGATCAATCACAGTTTTCCTTTATGCTTCTATTTTATTTTAAGAAGCTTAGTGGATTTAATAATGCCCCACCCTGACGAATTTCAAAATGCAAATGGATACCAGTACTACGTCCGGTGCTTCCCATTTGACCCAAAACATCACCGCGCTTGACTCTTTGACCATTAACTACTTGCACTACTGATAAATGTGCATATAAAGTCACATAGCCATTGCCATGATCTACCACTACTCTATTGCCGTAACCAGAACTGTCTATCCAACCTGCAGTAGTAACTAATCCAGCATCTGCTGCTAAAATTGGACCAGACCCACGATTGGCGATATCAATAGCCTTGTGAAAGAAGCTATAACCCTGAGTAATTCCACCTGAAGCTGGCCAAATAAAAGAACCAAGAGCAGAAACAGTGCCTGCATCAGGAGTAATAGAACCAAATCTTGTAATACCAGTGGAGCCACTTGGCAATTTCACTTCTGCTTTAACTCCTTCTGGAACCATTAAATATTGACCAACTACTAATTCAAAAGTTTCATCATTTAAAAATTCATTAAAAGGATAGTCAACAATCATCTGCACTTGAGAACCATCCAAACCATATTTCTTACCGATTGAATAAATGGTTTCACCACGAACAACTTTATGACGTACACCATCAACTGGCAAAATACTTAATTCTTGCCCAGGTTTAATTTTAGATTTATCATTCAAATTATTTTCCCAAAAAATAGTGCTGGGCTTTAAACCATAGCGTTCGGCAATGCTCGAAACAGTTTCCCCTTCTGCCACTACATGAGTAATGATTTCTCCACCACGATACTGACGCACTTCTTCAGCCTGGGAAGTATAAAAGTCTGGTGCTGCCGCAGTCGCTGTAGAAAGAACTGGACTAGCCAAAACTCTTTGTTGATCGTTTTTATCAGACTTATTTAAAAAACTAGGACCCAAAGTCACCATCAAAAAAGTTAAGCCAATCGTACCAAAATGCAAAAAAGGCTTGGTATATTTACCTCTTTGCATATAAAGCACGTCAACTAATTTATCTTTAAAATTCTCAAACCAGGCAAAAATCTTGTAAACACGATACTTGACATAAGTTCTCACAAAAATGCCAAAAGCTCGAAGTTCGGTGAACCACAAAATAAAGTTTTCAAAAAACTTATTATTTCTTTTACCGTAGTCAAATTTTCTTGTAAACAAGATTACTCCTTACCCTTTGAGCGAAGCTAAAAATTCTTTATTACTATCGCTTCTCTTAAGTTTCTCAATAATTGTAACAGTTCTCTCATCTTTGCCCAACATATCTAACATACGATGCAAAGTAATAATTGATTGATAAGTGACTGGATCAATTAATAAATCATCTCGACGTGTACCAGATTTTTGTACATCTATAGAAGGATGAATACGTCTTTCAGCTAAACCACGATCAAGATGAATTTCTTGATTACCTGTACCTTTAAATTCTTCGTAAACAAGATCGTCCATTCTGGAACCAGTGTCTACTAAAGCAGTACCAACAATGGTTAATGAACCTTGAACTTCAAAGTTTCTAGCGGCACCAAAAAATTTCTTTGGTGGAAAAAGAGCGGCTGGGTCAAAACCTCCAGATAAAGTACGACCTGAAGTTGGCATCGCTAAGTTATATGCTCTAGCTAAACGAGTAATTGAATCAAGTAAAATTACCACATCTTTGCCGGTTTCTACTAATCTTTTCGCTCTTTCCAAAGCTAATTCAGCTACACGACATTGATCAGTAGCTGCCTCATCAAAATTACTGGCTGCCACTTCACCTTTACCTTTAGTTAAATTTTCAATGTGACGACGAATATCAGTCACTTCTTCTGGTCTTTCACCAACTAAAACAGCCATTAAATGAATGTCTGGATTATTAGCGGCTACACCAGTGGCAATATCTTTTAACAAAGTAGTTTTACCAGCCTTAGGTGGTGAAACAATTAAACTTCTCTGACCTTTTCCAATTGGGGCGATCATATCAATGATGCGAAGCGAAATTGGTTCTTTGCCAGTTTCTAATTTAATTAAACTATCTGGATAAACTGGAGTTAAGGATTGAAATTTAACACGGTCTTTTTTCAAAAAATCTTCTACTAATAAACCATTAATTTTATCAATTTTTAATAAACCCCAAAATCGCTCATTATCTTTGGGTTTTCTAGCTGGTCCAGCAACTACATCTCCTGGACGAAGTTGCAAACGGCGAATTTGTGAAGTAGAAATATAAGCATCGCGCTCTGATTCTGAAAAACCGACGCGTAAAATTCCATGACCATCTCTGGACATGTCTAAAATACCCTCAATCATCTCAGAAGAGTCATTGGACTCTGAAAAATTACTATTATTACTACTACTTACTTTGTGACGAGTAATTCTTGGACTGTAATTCATTGCTTTGTTTTCTCTAGGTTCATTGAGTTCTTCTTTAACCTCTGGAGTTACTGATTTGGCTGAATCATCAGCTGTGTTGCTAGTTTTATTAACTGGCATAAAAAATTTAACCTTTCTTCTTCTAAAAAATTACTGTTTTATCGTAGATCATATGAAATTGGTTTAAGGAAAGACATTTCGGGAAATCAAAATACTCTACTATTATGTCAAAAAAGCATCAAAAAGCAAGTTTAAATACAAAATTACGGCAAACCAAAGGTTTCATAATTAATACCCTGAGAGTTTAACAATTGAGTAAGCGCCTGCATATCAGTAGCAACATACAAAGTATCTCCAGGATAAGCATAAAAAATACCGTTGGTATCTTTATAAGATTCCACAGTAGAATCCATAAAAATTCTAGTTACTCCAAAGTCATCATCTGGAACTGCAACAAAAACTTGCACAGCTTCAGTATTGGTGGTTTCTTTAAGCGAATCTTTCATTCTTCTAATAAAAGCTCTACTGGTAATCTCAATATTTTCATTAGTCACAAAACTAAATACTCCATCACTAATTTGTTCCAAGGCGATCGACTGTTCCGCTACTTCTTCTTGTTGCACCGGCGGGGTGTTTTCTGCTTGATTATTAGCATCAATGGCCATTTGTGTTTCTCTGGCTTGACTAATTTCTACTTCTCTTTGTCTTAATAAATTATTAGCATAATCTCTTAGCTCATCGGCAGTAGCACCGTTGGCAGCTGCCCAAATTAAATCTGGATCATTAGCCACTATAGGTGAAATTCCAGCTGCTTCGATATTGGCCTTAGCTCTATTATCGATTACACCGCAACTAGTCAAAAATCCTGCTCCCAGAACTGCTAAACAAAAAGCTTGTTTTAATTTAAAAGAAAGTGGATAAGATGATTTTTTTTCTGGAGATTTATCTGGATGTTCTATGTCTCTCATATAGAAAAGATTATAAAGTAAAAAGGAGGAAAATAAAAGAAAAAGCTCTTTGCGAAAGTTCGGTTGCCTGCCCAACTACCGAACTTTCGCAGAAAGTTCTTAGCTAATTTGATGCATTTAATATCACTTAAATATAATTTACTATTCAAAAGGAAAATGATAACCTATAAGCACTAAGTTATCTCTTGAGATAACTACAACAAGCTACATTGTTATTCGTGATTCATCAGCGGTAATAATGTTCGCTATAATCCATCTTGTTTAGGTTCTTGACTGCCTTAAGAACAAGTCCTAAACGGGATGGATTTTTTTATTCATCCGATCATTACACTCTTTCCTAAGAAAAAGCTGAAAAATCAATTTCCCTTCAAAAAAGTGACTGCTTTAAAGAACTAAAAAATATTATAGCTATTTCTATAGTTTTTTCAATGATCAATCGTATCCTATAACTTTATTAGTTCTCTATTTAGACTATCCTATATTTTTTTTAATGAGCAATTTATTGAGATAAAACAATCACTTTTCAACAATAATCTCTCAAGCACTCAAAAAGTGTAAAAACTTGGAAAACTTAAAAGGAAGCGTTGGATGGCATCTGCTTGCTAATTTGCTATACTAGAGAGGTGTTAAAAAATCACATCCTACTTGAGATTCGAACTAGTAAAGATAGCGAGGAAACAGAAGAAACCGCTGTTCAGCTCTTCTCCACCTTACCAAACTTAAAAAATAATCTTTTTTATCAGCTGATTGGTAAAGAAGAAACTTTAAGTTTTGAAATTTTGGTTCACAAACAAAGCATCCATTTTTTAGCTCATGTACCAATGCGTTTACTTGAGTATTTTAAAGGTGCTTTGCATGCCAGTTATCCAGAAGCTGTTATTTCTGAACTGCAATTTGACCCTGTTGATTTTTTCTTTGACAAAAAAGCTAAACGACGCGTTGCTAGTTTAAAACTTAAAAATCACAGCTATTTACCTCTTAAAACTTACAACGATTTTAAAGAAATCGATCCTCTTTCAACCTTAATGTCGACTTTGTCTAAAAATGAAGGAGATGATGCTGTTTTAATTCAAATGATTTTAGATAATGAAAGTTCGTTTTGGGCCAGCAAAAATCAAATTTCTACAGAAAAATTAGAAACTCATCCTCAAAAGAGTCTCATTACTCAAAAAATGGATAAAAGATCGCTTAAAACTGCTTTTAAAATCGCTGTTGTCACAAATGATCATAAAAAAAGCAAACTCATTCTAGAAAACATCGCCGCCGCTTACCAGGCTATTTCTCAGAGTGAAGGCAATACTTTACAATTAAAAAACAGATATTTATTTAAAAATGTTTTCTTGAAAAGAATGAGCCAGCGTAGTTTCAAGGCTTCTCCCAATCTCAATTTAAGTTTAGAAGAAATCGCTACTCTTTTTCATTTGCCAAGTAAAAAACTTGCTAATATTCCCAACATCTCTTGGGGTAAAAAGTTACTAGGTGAAGCTCCAGAAAACTTACCTATTGTTAATCAAGATACACCAGAAGAAATTAAAAAGAATATTAATGTAGTTGGTGAAACTGTTTATAAAAATCGCAATACTAAATATGGCTTATTGCGTAATGATCGCCGTCGTCATCTTTATGTAATTGGTAAAACTGGTACCGGCAAATCTACTCTTCTCGCTAACATGGCTATTAATGATCTTAAACACAACGAAGGCATGTGTGTCATTGATCCTCACGGTGATCTTATTGAAACTTTGCTTGATTACATCCCTAAACATCGTATTAACGACGTCATTTACTTTGACCCAGCCGATCAAGAGCGTACTGTACAAATTAACCTTTTTGAAGGTGAAAACGTGGTGCACCGCGAGCTAATTGCTTCGGGTATTATTTCAGTTTTTCAAAAACTTTATAGTTATTCCTGGGGTCCTCGACTTGAATATATTTTGCGCAACTGTTTACTCACTCTCCTTAAAAGCAAGGAGGCTAAACTTTCTGACATTCTTGAATTGCTTACTAATAAGAAATTTCGCGACGTTATCGT
>CAZBVY010000006.1:14562-18581 GCA_964495475.1 uncultured Pseudomonadales bacterium | reverse complement strand
ACAAGCAACTCTACAAAATCAAACCGCCACTTCTCAATTACCGCAGGGTGCTAAAACTTTACTCAATCAATTTTCATCTTCGGCCATGGTTACCGCTGGTCAAGCAGTAGTGGCTACGGTAGGAATAACTACTGTATTCGTTTTTATTTATCAAACTAGTCTTAATTCAGCTTTTTTGACAGATTTCCCTATCAATGACTCCGGAAATATCAGCTCTGTTGAAAAAACCTCGAAATATGCTGAAATCGAAAAAACTGCCAAAATTACTAAAGGTTGTCTCAGCTTAGATAGCAACGGCACTAAATGCGAAAATCCATCCTTTCCCTTATCGATCGAATATACTGTAACTATCAAACCTAAAGAAGATTTTTCTTTACAAATTACCAACATAGAAGACAAAATCAAATTCAAGCAAAGTAAAAAAGGCTGGGAAGAAAGTGGCAAAGCAATGCCATCTATTGAACAACAAAGAACCCTTGATTTCGCCTATTTTCAGAATCTTATCGCTGATCAAATTGGATTAAGTGACACTCCACTAGAAACAACCCCTTCTCCTAGTTATTCTCCAGAAAACACCAATGACACAGAAGAAGCAAGCAATTCCAACGGTGAGTTTATTGTTGTCCCCGCTGGAGAAAGCTTAACTTTTACTTATACACTTGATGATTTAGATTCTAATTACAATCACACTGCAATTCTTAACACTATTGAAGTTAACTTCTATTATCAAAATGCTTTTATCGCTGGAACCGACAACGTAATTACTGCTGCCAGAGTTTGCCTTGGCAATTGTAGCGCTGGAGCTGGTTGTTGGCCGACCACTGGTAGCCTCACTCAATTGCCTTTTGGTGCCGGCACTCCAGATTCAGACGCTACTCACAGACCTCCAGTTTCTGGGGGCTATTCAGATGCTTACGACATTGGTGGAAATGGTGGACATCCAAATGTTTTTGTACCCTTTCCTGGCAATCTTTGTTTCAAAGGATGCAGCGACACTGGTTACGGATGCTATTATGTCCTAACTTTTGACAATTCTGGAGATGGTCAGAAGTTATTATTTGCTCACTTTGAAGCACCTAATGCTCAATTATCACAAGCAGAATCATGTATGAGCGTTGACGAAGGCTTTTTAATAGGCCCAATGGGAACTAGAGGCAATTCTACCGGAGTACATTTGCATTACGAAGTAGATTATAACGGTGTTTTTTATCATCCCAGCTCGAGAAATTTTTCAATTCTTGAAACTCTTGTTCCTGAGACAAATAATGGAAATTATCCACCTAAATTAGGTGATGGAGTTAGCACTTGTTATGAATAAAAACCAAAAAAGAGAAATCAAAATAATCCCAATTTTAATAATTTTTGTAATTATTGCACTACTAGTCTCTGCAGTTTTAATAATCATAACTCCACAAAAAGAAAAAGTTATTCAAAGCGATTTTGTTACCAATAATTACAACCAAACTCAGAGTACTTTCAAAAAAGTCACTTTTACTGGTGGGGAAATAACGGTGCCAGAAATATTTAAAATTTATCAGATAAATACTACTGTTAATTTGGGAACTGTCTTAGCAAGTGCAATCATTAGAGATTATCAATTAGAAGCTCATGAAAAACTTGAAAATTATTGGATTAAAGATAACTATGTTTTAATTAAAAACACCTACGATGGCAGATGGTCTTTTGATTTTAGTCCTAAAAAAAATGAGAATCGGGTCACTATTGTTGTTGATGAAGCCATAAACAAATGTTTTAACTTCTTTTCTAAATATAATGTCACATCAACCTTAACTGCACAAAAAGATAACATTATTTATCTTGATGGAAATTTACAACAAGAAAAAACAGATCCAAAAAAGGCTACGTCTTTGCAAATTCCACTTAGTTACGAATTAGATGGTTATCCGGTTTTTTATCAAAACGAAAGCAACTATCCATTTTTTTGTAAAATAAACAATAATTACGAAATTGAAAGAATAACGTTCAAAGAAAACCTTTACGTTTTTGAGTTGGTCAAAGAAATTCCTTCCATCAATCTTGATCAGGCTGTTAAAAATATAAAAAATGGCAAAGCTTCAATCATTAATGCTCAAAGTCAAATTGTCGAAGCAATTGACTTAAATTGGATCAATGAAGCAGAATTACAAAGTGTTACGATTGATTATCGTTTCGATGAAAATTTAAAAATAGCTTATCCATTTTACAAATTTCAAACAAAATTAGTTAATTCCGCCGGTATTAATATCCAAGCAGAAATTATTACTCCAGCAGTAGCCAGCACCGTTCAAAAATAAACCTCAAACTAAACAAGGCTCTCATCTTTCTGCTAAAATGAAATAGATAATGAAACAGCACCCAATTCCGCAAGATATCACCAACTATAAGTTTCATCTCATTGGGAGCATGACGTTAAAACAATTTGCTGAATTAGCTGTCGCTGCTGTTTTGGCTTTTGTGATTTATAAAACAAACCTGATTGGTTTAATTAAGTGGCCCCTGATTTTTATCACAGTAGGTTTAGGAGCAGCTATTGCTTTTGTACCTATTGAAGAAAGACCACTTGACCATTGGATCAAAACATTTTTTCAAAATATTTATAAACCTACAAAATTTTTCTGGAAAAAATCAAACAAAATTCCAGATTTCTTCAATTATAAAATCACCAGCACTAGTGAAGATTTTTTTGCACCAGATATAAATTTAAATCCTGCGCGTAAACAGCGTATTTTTGAATATTTGAAAAGTATCCCCGAAAAAGAAGCCAATGCCAATCAGTTCGACCTAGAAGAAGAACAAAAAATCAACACTGTTCTTAATGAATTCAATGAAGTTGAAGTTCCTCAAAACAAAATTAATATTGAAGTAGCCAAGCAAGAAAAGCCTAATTTACAAACCAGAGTAAGAAAGCTCAAAGCTCCTAAAGAAACTTTAAATGAACCAGAATATTTACCAAATCAAATTTTTGGATCGATTATTAATGAAAATGGAGAAAAAGTTTCACAAGCAATCATTGAAATAAAAGATCAAAATGAACAAAGCGTAAGAGTATTAAAAAGTGACGAAAATGGAAATTTTTTAACCAATCGCTCTTTAGAAAATGGAATTTATCAAATAATTGTAGAAAAAGATGAGCTGAATTTTCCCAAAATAGAGGTTGAATTAAATGGCCAAAAAATCAAGCCCCTTGTAATCAAGCCCTAAAATTTAGTAAACTATTATCAACTCATGAGCGAAAAAGCGATTAGTTCTACTACGCAAGAATTTCTTGATGTCTATGACATTATTAATGATACAGTTCTTTTAAAAGATGGAACTGCCTCAATAATTCTTCAAGTTGGAACCATGAACTTTAGTTTACTAGCCGAACAAGAACAGGATGCAATCATCTTTACTTATGGATCCTTGCTTAATTCACTCAACTATCCAATTCAAATTAGTATTCAATCACAAACTAAAGATGTCACTAAATACCTAAGATTGCTTGATGAGCAAGTACAAAAAGCTAGTTCTGATCGCAAAGCCACTTTAATAAAACAGTATCGAAGTTTTGTTGCCACCTTAATAAAAGAGAGAAATGTTTTGGAAAAACATT
The DNA here is from genome assembly GCA_964495475.1 of uncultured Pseudomonadales bacterium. Classification (GTDB taxonomy): domain Bacteria; phylum Patescibacteriota; class Microgenomatia; order UBA1400; family PJMF01; genus UBA1364. Next base: position 14,989 of record CAZBVY010000006.1, on the reverse strand, counting down.
TTTATGTCACCATTCCGGCTAGTCCAGCAGAAATGGGCTTAATTACTCCAAGCAGCGTTCTGCCTGGAAAAACCACTTTTGATATTACAACTATCGAAAAAAGTATTATTTTAGAAAAAGCAGCCAACTTATTAGAACCACGCAGAGATCATTTAATCTCTCAATTTAATCGCTTAGGACTTTATACTAGACAGCTAAATACTCAAGAAATAATTCAAAATTTTTATATTAATTACAATCCCGAAGCTGCTGAGGGACAAGAAATCAGTAACAATGAAAACTATACAACTCCCCTGGTTAGGGCGAGTTTTGGAGGTAAGACTATGCAAAATAACAATCAAGTAAATAATGTTGACACAAACAATGCAATGGATAACAAAACAGAAATACAAAGTCCTACGCCTCAAGAAATTTTAAGTAATGAACC
>CAZBVY010000006.1:3553-14462 GCA_964495475.1 uncultured Pseudomonadales bacterium | reverse complement strand
GATCAAAATAATTTTACTGAAGAAATAACACCATTACAAAGTAAGCTTGAACAGCCGATAATAGAGAAGCCCGTACAATCACAAACATAAATATGTTGAATCTTTTTGGTAAGAAAAAAACCATCGCTTCAGCTGATCAAAATAAAATCAATGTTGAGCAATATACTCAAGAAAAATTGAGCGAGTTTTCTCGTGGCCTAGTAACAATTCAGGACATTATTGCTCCAGAAGCGATTGAGGTTGATTTTACTTATCAAAAAATTAATTCCACCTACACTCGTACTTTATTTATTGCAGGTTATCCGAGAGCTGTTCCGGCAAACTGGCTATCTCCTTTAATTAATTATCCTCACCAAGCGAACATCTCGATGTTCGTGTTTCCATCTGATACTGGAGATATTTTGGATAATTTAAAAAGAAAAATTACAGAAATGGAAGCTGAAATTACTTCCGATATTAGATCTGGGAAAATTAGTAATATCAACACGGAAATAAAATTAAGTGATGCTAGAGCCATGAGAGAACAATTGGCAGCCGGCTCAGAAAGATTTTTTCAATTTGGTCTTTACGTCACAGTAAGAGCAGATAGTAAAGAAATGCTTGATAAAATTACTAAAAGCATTCAAAGCACTCTTGGTGCCTTAATGATTGTATCTAAAAAATCTGCTCTGCAAATGGACGAGGGTTTTAAAACAACTCTACCAATGGGAGTTGATCGACTTTCTGTAACTAGAAACATGGACACTACTTCTCTCGCCACCACTTTTCCTTTTACCTCTTCTGAGCTAACTATGGAAACAGGTATCGTCTACGGCATCAATGAACATAATGATTCCTTAGTGATTTTTGATCGCTTTAAAATGGAAAATGCCAATATGGTGATTTTTGCTAAATCTGGTGCTGGTAAATCATACACTGTTAAATTGGAAGTTTTACGCCAACTAATGTTTGATGCAGAAGTTATTGTGCTTGATCCAGAGCATGAGTATGAAGAACTCTGTAAAATGGTTGGCGGAGAATATATTAACTTTACCTTTGGCTCTGAAGCAAAAATTAATCCTTTTGATCTATCCAGTATTTATGAAGAAGGCGAAAATGAATTAGGACAAAAAATTCTTTCCATTCATGGACTCCTTAAAGTTATGTTGGGAGAAATGACTCCACAACAAGAAGCATTATTAGACAGATCTATTATTGCTGCTTATAAAGCAAAGGGAATCACTCCTGATCCGGCTACACAAAAAAATACTCCCCCACTTATGGAGGATCTATATAAAGCTTTAATTGGCATGGAGCGAGATGAAAGTGATGATATTGCAGCCCGTTTAGAAAAATTTATCACCGGTTCTTTCCGCGGTATTTTTAATCAAGCTTCAAACATAGATATTCATTCTCAATTTACAGTTTTTTCTGTCAAAGAAATGGAAGAATCACTTAGGCCAATCGCCATGTACGTGATTCTTGATTTTATTTGGACAAGAGTTAAAAAGAATCTCAAAAGACGTATTTTAGTAATTGATGAAGCTTGGTATTTTATGATGCATCCGGATAGCGCCGCTTTTGTTTATTCAATGGTTAAAAGAGCTCGCAAGTACTATTTGGGTATTACTACTATTACTCAAGATGTTGAGGACTTTTTACGTAATGATTATGGTAAAGCCATTGTTTCCAATGCTTCAATCCAATTTTTAATGAAACAATCTACCGCTTCCATTCCAATTTTGACTCAAACTTTCTATCTTTCTGAAGGAGAAAGACAATTATTGGTTTCTTCCGATGTGGGAGAAGGAATATTTTTTGCCGGACAAAATCACGTTGCCCTCAGAGTAATTGCCTCCAAGGAAGAACATGAAGTTATTACCACAAATCCAGAAGAGATCTTAAAAAGAAAAGATGATGTTGAAATTAAAAAAGCAATGAACTCCGGATCTAATCCGCGATCAGAAAGTTATGAGAGTTATCAAAAAATTAGAGAACTAAAAAAGCAACGTTTAAACAATAGTCTTGAGTTTAAAAAAACCAATCAGAGCACCAACAATAATTCAACTGCTTGGAAAAGTCCAGAAATTAAAATCGAAGAAGATCTTCTTCAGGATTCTAATCAAAAAGCAGAAAAAGCACTTAAAACCGACAAGATGACTTTCAATTCAGATGAAGAATTAAAAAATAGAGATCAAAAAACTGATTTTAAAATAAAAACTATTTTTGGAGAACCAGAGGAAAAATCGCTTAGACCAGATCAGCACGGAGTTTATAATATAGATGACTATAAACCTCCAAAATAACTTTATTTAAAACTGCCTCTTGCTAATTGTGGAAAACTTTGTGTATAAGTAAGCACAAAATATTTTTATCTGCCCCACTCTGCTCTCGTATTTTAAGAAGGACAAAAAAATGTCGGAACAAGTTTATGATTCTGAAACAGTAAAACAAGTCTGGCAAATGACTAAAGTTGATTTAGAAGCCAGTCTGAGCCCTGCTTTTTTCAATACTTGGATCGTACCTAGCCCATTAACTTCAATTAAAATTGAGGATGATCAAAAAGCCATTGCCACAATTAGCTGTATGACTGCTTTTCATGTTACTAATCTAAAAGCCAATCTTTATTCTCAAATTAAGACAGCTTTGGAAAAATATATTAATAAACCACTTGAAATAGAATTTATTGTCACAGATTTAAGACAAAATAAAAAACCAAGCCAACTTCAATATAACTATCCAATAGAAAAAATTGAAACTAATTATCAAAAAATAGATCATCAAAATTTTAATGAATCTAGAAACAATTTAGCCTCAAACAAAAGTTTTTTAAATGAACAAAAAAACACGCAGTCTCCGACCGTAGAAGAATTGTTTTCTCAAGCAAATATTAATAATAATGTTTTTGATCGATTGAAAGTTCGAGCTTCTCAAATTGGACTGCGACAAGACTACACATTTGAAAGCTTTGCGGTTTCATCAAGCAATGAAATGGCTCATGCAGCTGCCACCGCAGTTGCTAATAATCCTGGAACTAGCTACAACCCTCTTTTCTTATATGGAGGCGTTGGAGTTGGAAAAACACATTTAATTCACGCAGTGGCTCATCACGTATTAAAAAATAATCCAGATGCTGAAATCATTTATGCTTCTGGAGAACAATTTACCAATGAAATCGTTAAAGCAATTAAAACTCACAACACACTTCAATTAAAAAATAAATATCGTAAGACTAATCTTTTACTTTTGGATGATATTCAATTTATTGCTGGTAAAAATTCTGTTCAGGAGGAATTTTTTCACACTTTTAATGCTTTGACTTCTATTAATTCTCAAATTATTTTAACTTCTGATCGACCTCCACAAGAAATAAGTCTTCTAGAAGATCGCTTAAGGTCTCGTTTTGAGGCTGGGCTAATGATTGATATTCAACAACCAACCTTTGAATTGAGAACCGCCATCTTATTATTAAAGGCTCAAGCTAATAAATTAGATGTACCTATCGAGCTGGCACAAAGAATTGCTTCTCAAGTCGATAGTGCCCGTAGAATTGAGGGTATTATTAAAAAAATTCGCTCAGCAGTTGAGTTACAAAACCTTAATATAGATTCTTCTTTAATTGATAAAATTTTACAAACTGAAGTTCGTCAAAATCAACAAAAAATAATCAAAGCTAAACCTCAAGATATTATAAAAACAGTAGCTAATCATTATCGAATGAAGCAAAGTGCGGTGAGAGGTAAAAGACGCAGTAAAGAACTGGTTAAAGCTAGGCATATCGCTATGTATCTATTAAGAAATGAGTTACAAATTCCACTTGAGGAAATTGGTCAATGGTTTTCTGGAAGAGATCATAGTAGTGTGATTCATGCGGTTAAAAAAATAGAACAAGATTTAATAATAGATCAGAATATTCAACAAGATGTTTCTGCTATGAAGATGTCGTTAATTGCAATATCAAATTAATTGATTTGTCAATTAAAAGAGTGTTTTTAACAATTTAATAAGCTAACTTATCAACATTTGTGGAAAAAACAGTGGAAAAGAAGTTGAAAGGTTGTTAACAATAGTATTAAAAAATTATAGGACTGTGAATAAACTTAAATTCTTTTAAACACTAATTCACGAGTTTTAACAAAATAATTAACAATAAAACCACGGTTTTACGCAAAGAATCCTAAAGAGATTCCCAGATTCAACATTAAAAAATATTAACTTATACACAGACCCTACTACTACAACTACTAAAAATATATAATTAAATAAAAGAAAATATGAAACTGAATGTTTTACAAGAAAATCTAAAAAACTCTCTTAATTACTTACAAAAAGTAATTCCTTCAAAACCACAAATTACAATCTTATCTTCAATTCTTTTGCAAGTTAGAAATAACAAGCTAACTCTTTCTGCAACAGATTTGTACTTAGGTATTAAAACAGAACTAGTTGTTAAATCTGAAAAAGAAGGCGAAATCATTGTTAATGGAGAATTATTTAAAAATATTATCAATTCATTAGAAAATGGAAAAATATCATTAGAATTAAAAGAGAATTTTTTAACAATTACTCAAGGAAAAACAGTTAGTCGTCTTGCTTGTCAAAATAGTGAAGAATTTCCTAGTTTTCCAACCGTTGAAGGAGATTCCTTTGTTTTAAATATTAATGATTTAGAAAAAATTCAAAGTCTAGTGACTTTCTGCGCCAGCGTAGATCAAAGCAGACCAGTTTTAACTGCGTTATTACTTAAATTTAGCAACAAAGGTCTAGAGGTTATTGCGACAGATGGCTTTCGTTTAAGTAGTTTATTTCTTAAAACAATTAACTCTAAGCAGGAAAAAACCATTTTAATTCCAGCCAAAGCCTTGATTGAACTGTATAGAATTGCCAAACAAATAGAAATAAATGAAATTCAGATTTTAGTTTCCGAAGAATTAAAACAATTGCTGTTTAAAATAAATAGTGTCGAGATGTATGTTCGCTTAATCGAAGGAGAATATCCTCCCTACGAAAAAATAATTCCCCCAAGTTTCAATTTAACAGTGGAATTTGATGGAGAAGAATTTTTAACACAATTAAAAAGAGCCGCAATTTTTTCCAGAGATGTGTCTAATATTGTTAAATTGGCGGTTGAAAAAGAAAGAATGATAATCTCATCTCAATCCCCTTCTCTAGGTGAATACATAGGAGAAATTATCATTAATAATTCTTCTTCGGAAACTGGAGAAATTGCTTTTAATGTTAATTATTTAATTGATTTTATCAATGCTGTAAAACCTAACTTTTTAGTTTTTGGTATGAATGAAAGTTTAAAACCGGCTATTTTTAAAGATAAAAAAATCGAAGATTATTTTTATATAGCTATGCCGTTTAGAGTTAATAGTTAGCCTGTAGTTAAGTATTTTTTATGGTATAATCTCTAACTTATGAAAAGAACATGGAATCCTAAAAAGAAAAAAAGAATGAGAATGCATGGTTTCTTAAAAAGAATGCAAACTCTTACTGGTAAAGTTGTTATTAAGCGCCGTCGTGCTAAGGGCAGAAAAAAACTGGCCGTAGCCAAACACTGGTAAATTTATAACAAATGTTAGCTAAAAAACATCGTTTAAATCTTTCTTTGGAAAAAAACTCTTCTATTTTTAGAAAAGAAAATTCTCTATTTTTTGTTTCAGAGAATTTTTTAGCCTATTTGAGACCGAATCAAACTGGTTTACAAATTACTTGTCTAACTTCAAAGACAGCTCTGTCTAAAGCAACGCTTAGAAATGCTTATCGTCGTTTTATTTATTCCTTAGTAGAGGAAAAGATTAATGACTCTACTCTTCTTTTTACTTATAAATTTGATTTAGTCATAGTCTTAAAAAGAACTTTTTCAACTGATAAAAATGTTTTAAAAGACGACTTTTCAACTTTAATGCAAAAAATCAAAACTAAAATTAACTAAATTCATGATTAAAATTTTAAAAAAAATTTATTCTTTATTGAGAACTTTTAAACATCAATTATTTATTTCCTTATTTGGTTTTTCATCTTCCTGTCGTCAAAAACCCAGCTGTAGCACATATACAATCACTCAAATTAAAAAAAATGGTACAATTGTCGGGTTAATACAAGGTTTATGGCGAAGTATTAATTGTCGCCATTTTTAGGATTTTATAAAATGAATTTATTTATTGGCTTTTTCACTTCAATCTTGGTTTTTTTAGATTCGATTTTTAACAATCTCGGCTTAACTATTATTGTTTTTACAATTTTAATTAGATTGGCTCTATTACCACTTACCTTACCTAGCGTTAAATCTAGTAAAAAAATTCAAGAACTTCAGCCAGAAATTAAAAAACTCAAAGAGAAGTTTGGCAAAGACAAACAAGCCTTAGCTTTGGCTCAATCTCAACTTTATAAAAGTTATAATATTAATCCCCTCGCCGGATGTTTACCTCAATTATTACAGCTTTTTATTTTAATAGTTTTATATCAAGCCATTATTAAGCTTTTTAATAGTCCAGAACTTAATTTTAACTTAAATTTTCTCTGGGTAAATTTAGGGCAACCTGACTCAATTTATGTTTTGCCAGTTATTGCTGGATTTACTCAATTTTTATTATCTTTGATGATTTCTCCCGCCGTTCAGACTAGAGATGTTGTTAAAAATGATTCAAAATTAAAAACGATTCAAGAGGCAAATAAAAAAGAAGAAGATATTGCTGAAATGGCCACTACTATGCAACAGCAAATGATCTTTTTAATGCCGATCATGACAATTTTTATTGCTCTAAAATTACCATCCGGTCTAGCCTTATATTGGATTGCTGGAACAATTATTACTATGGTTACTCAATTTTTTGTTTCTGGTTGGGGTGGTTTAGCTACTTATTGGAATAAATATATTGCTACTTTTGGCCCACTAAAAGGTAAATATATAAAAATTTCTTCTGAAAAAGTTTTAACCAAAGTCCCTAAAAAGATTCATTTGAAAAAAACTTCTTTATTTAGTGATAAATCTAGCGATGCAGAATTAGCTAATGTTTTAAAAAATATTGGCGGAAGCAATAGTGCGATTAAACCAAGAAATAAAAACGCTACTAAACCTAAAAAAACTAGTAGAGCAAAACGTCATAAAAACAAAAAATAGAAAGTAAAATATGAAAATTCAAGAATATCTTGAGAAATTAATTAAACACCTAGGGGTCGAAGAGGAATTTGAAATTGTTCTAGAAGAGACCGATGATCGACTTAAAATAATTATCACTGTTCCTCAATCAGATGCTGCTCTTTTAATAGGTAACAGAGGCGAAACCCTAGAGGCTCTTGAGTTATTAACCAAGTTATCGTTTAAAGATGATTTCCCAGATAAAAAAATTATGTTAGATATCAACGAATATCGCAGTGGACTGGAAAATAGATTAAAAGAAAAAGCCTTAGAAATTGCTCATAGAGTTTTAGAAACAGGTAAACAAGAAGAGATGTATGACTTAAATTCTTACGAGCGCTTTTTAGTACACAGCGCTCTTGCAGAAGATAAGGCTCTTGAAAAAATCGAAAGTTTTTCAGAAGACAGAGATGAAGAGCGAGTTTTGCTAATTAAATTAAAAGAGAATTAATTACCAGAGTTTGCAAGAATAAAGCGGTAAATATGCAGGAAAAAATAACTATTTTTACTGACGGGGGTTCTAGAGGTAATCCTGGAATTTCAGGTGCCGGTGTTTACATGGTTGATGAAAATGATCGAGAAATTTATCGAGAATACAAATATCTTGGTTTAAAAACTAATAATGAAGCCGAGTATTTGGCGTTAAATTTAGCTCTTACTTATTTAAAATCAAAACTTAAAAAACCAACTGCTTTACTTTTTAAACTCGATTCGAAACTCGTGGTTGAACAGATGAATAAAAACTGGAAAATTAAAGAAGCTCGTTTGCAGATGTTAGCTGAAGAAAACTGGAAAATTTTAAGTTCATTGCCCCACTCTCTTTGTGAAATTAAATATGTTCCTCGTGAAGAGAATAAAATGGCTGATATGTTGGCCAATCAGGCTATGGATTCCGCTTTGATTTAACTTTATTCGATTTAGTTCTAATAGATTTGTTCCCCTTCTTGTTTTGTTCTAGAATGTTTTAGTAATGGAAAATTATTCAACAACGGATGACGCGACTTTTTTGGTAATTTCTGAACCAGATCATCCTTTTTCTAATTTTATCTGCGATTTTCTTAAAAATAATTCTTTAAATGTCGAATTAGTAAATTTAGATCAGGATTTTTTCTTAAATTATGAGGAATTATCTAAGCGCAAAAAAAACATTTATAAAATAATTTTTATTTATGGTTTTCAATCAATTTCTCAAGGTGTTGTCGATAAAGTATTTGATTTTTTAAATTTACAAAATAAAAATCAAGGCATTAAAATTCCTTTAGTTCTGATTTCTACACTTAGTACTTCTTTAGAAATATTAGATGATTTTAATTTTGGATATCGTGAATTTCTAGCTAAAAAGATGATTTTTCTTAGTTCTTTTTTAGAAAAGTTTAGTGAAAGCATGGTCTTTTTAGGTCAAGATGTCTTAGTAGATAATAAAAAAATTGATTATCCTCTACTCTTATTTTTTTCTGCAATTAAACAAGGATATGTTTTTAATCCACAAACTAATTTTTATTTTCAAGATGAACAAAGTTTTTTTAATTTAATAAAAGAATATTTAATTAAACCTCACCAACCAAACAAATTTATCATTAAAGGTCGTAAAATATTTTCAGATAAATTAAGTCAAGAGATTGTTTATCTTTATGAACAATATTTTCAGAAGAAACTTTTACCAATTAAGCTTTTTACCAATGAGAAAAAACAATTTTTATTTCAAGAGTTTGGTTTGGTTAGTAATAGTAAATGCCAGATAAAAAACTTAATTGATCAAAAAATTCGTGGCTTAATTGAGCTAAATAGTGACGTACCTTCTTTATCAGAAGAAGAATTAAGAAAAGCTCTAGAGGCTAGTAGACTACAAAAAGCTTTACAATTGAAAAAAATAAAACTGCAAAATAAACCTAAAAAAGCAATTGTTTATCCGAATGCAGAATTATCTAATCAAGCCCAGAAGAAGCCTATTGAAGAGCCTGTAGCTAAGAATTTTAGTTCGGAGCTTGCTAATAAAATCGAACAACTCTTCTCTATTCAGAGACACAAAGATAAAAAAATCAGACAAGAGGAAAACATTGCTCAAGGAACTACAATTATTACTAAAAGTAAAAAAAGAAAAATCTTATTTTTATTGGGAAGTGTTGTTTTTAGTATAAGCTTTGTTTTCTTAAGCTTGTTCTCTCTTTTTAATTTGAGTCAAAAAAAACTGAAAGAGCAACTTTATAATGTGGCTCAAAATGGTCTAGAACAAATAAAAAATATTGATAAATCAATTAATTATCGTTTTTTCTCTATTCAAATTAAACAATATCAAAAGCTTTTTTCTAGTGAAAGTCTGAGTGATGCTTTGGATTTAGAAAAATTAAGTGAAATTATGCTTAATCTTTATGTGAGCACAGAAAAAACCAATCAAATTGCTTATGATTTATATACTAAAACTCTCGAGGGGGGAGTGGAGCTAGATCCAATATATGATCAATTACTTAGTGAAATTGATCAAAAAATTGAACGCCAAAAAGACTTTAATGCTTATTTAATGGATTTAAATCTTGATTTATATCAAGAACAAGAAAAAAAAGTTTGGCAAGATAATTTAGAAAAAATCAAAATTAATCTAAAAAATGATTTACAGCTAAAAAGATTTCTTACAGTTTTTAGTGATTTTATTTCTCAGCCAGGAAGAATAAATGTGTTAATTTTAATTCAAGATAGTAGTGAACTGAGATCAACTGGAGGTTTTTTGACCGAGGCAGTTATCTTTGGTTTTAATAATGCTAATTTAGTTGATAAACAAATTTTTGATATCGAGGATTTAGACTCCAGAGTTTATGGTCGTAAGCCAGCTAATCAAGAAATTAAGGATTTGTTGGGAGAAGAAAATCTCTTTTTACACGACAGCAATTGGCAAGCGGATTTTGCTAAAAGTAGTCAAGAAATTCAATGGTTTGTAGAGCAGGCGACAGGTTCTAAAATTGATTTAGTTGTTGCTTTAAATAGCAAAACTATTGATGAAATAATTTCCGTTTTTGAAGAATTAAAGATAAATGAAAACCTTATTGTTAATTCTAAAAATTATTTAGAACAACAAGAAAAAGCTATTACTCTTGATTATAAAAGTAATTTCACGTGGCAAATGACAAATGTTTTATTTGAAAAATTGTTAAAACTTTCTGATACGGAATTGTTTTCTATTAGCGAAATATTTATTAATCAGCTAAATCAAAAAGAAGTTTTGCTTCAAAGTAATAATGCTGATTTACAGCAGGTAATCGAAGCCAATTCTTGGAGTGGTAAAAGAAGTGAACTTACTTGTCCTGCAGAATTCAAACAAGAAAATTGTTTATTGGATTTTATTTTTCAAGTAGAGTCAAATATAGGAATTAATAAAATTAATCCATATATTAAAGAAACAATAGAGCATAGCTTAGGAATTAGTGAAAAGTTTATTCGTCATAAACGTAAGATTATTTTTGAAAATTCAGCTAATAGTGAAATTTGGCCACTGGGTACTTATTATAATTATCTTAAATTTTATCTAAACAATCAGGCTAATCTAGAAAAAATAGAATTAAATGGCCAAAAGATTGATTTAGATAAAGTGAAAATTGTTGAAACAGAACAGGGTAGGGAAATAGCTGTGCCCGTGGAAGTTCCTAAACAAAGCAAGGTTGATTTAACCATAACTTATTTAATTCCAAATCATATGCCAACTCCTTTTTCTTATGTTTTTCTTGATCAAAAACAAGCGGGTATTTTTAACAAAACCACCGATTATAAAATTGTCTTTGAAGAACAATTTAA
>CAZBVY010000006.1:0-3453 GCA_964495475.1 uncultured Pseudomonadales bacterium | reverse complement strand
TTTTTCATTCGGCTTTCAAGTCAGATCTAGCTGTGATAGAATAACTGCCTGTTATCCAAGAAAGGTCTTATTTTAAAGTATGGAAAAAACTAAACTTATTGTTTCTAAAAAACAAAATAAAAAAAATAATCAATTGCGCAGAGAAGGTTTGATTCCAGCCAACATGTACCAGGCAGGAAAAGAATCTATTGCTTTGGAATTAGATAATGGCATTTTTTCTAAATTAATTCGCAATTTAAATGAAAACGCTATTCTTTATTTGCAAATTAACGATGACAAAAAAGAATTGCCAGTTTTAATTGACGAAATCCAATACGATGTTTTTGGTAAAAACATTCTCCACGTGGTTTTTAGAAAAATTAATCTTTCTGAAAAAATTCATGCTGATGTTTCAATTGAGCTAGTTGGCGAATTTGATGTTGAAAATGGTGTTTTAGTTTTGGCCAAAGATAGCGTAGAAATTGAAGCCCTACCAACTGATGTGCCAGAGAATTTTAAAATTGATCAAAGTCAATTAAAGGCTATTGGCGACAAAATCACTCTTGATTCTTTAGTTTTTGATTCTAGTAAAATCACTCTAGTTTTAGGTGAAGAAGAAAAACCAGAAGATATAGCTTTAGTTCTTGTACAAGAAAAAGCTGAAGAAGTAGTCGAAGAAGAAACTAGTGAAGAATTAGTTGAACCAGAATTAGTTGGTGATAAAGAAGAAAAAGAAGAAGGAGTAGAGGAAACTGATAAAAAATCAGCAGAATCTTCTTCAGAAGCTTAATTTTCAATCATTAATTTGAGGATCAATTTCTTTAGCTTTATTTAGGTAATCTTGAGCCAATTGATTATCATCAAGAATGTTGTGCAATTGACTTAAGTTTAGATAAAGACTTAGGTTTTTTATTCCAGATTCTTCAATTATTTTATAAGTTTCAAGTTTTGTTTTAAGTTGATCTTTTGTTAAAAGAGTATTTGTTTTTTGCATGTTAATTTCTCCAGAATCTTCTAAAAATTGTGACTCAATAATTTCCATTTGTGGAGTATTTTTTTTGGCTAAAATATATAAATTTATTATCCAAATAAAAGAAATTGTAATAGCAAAAAAAATTGGCCAAGTTTTTTTCTGTTGGATTTTAATTAATAGAACATTTATTCCAAAGAAAAAAATACTAGAACTGAGTCTAAAACAAAGCCATCCCAATCTAAGATATGAAATAATTTTATCTATCACAATTTAATATAACTTATTCCGGCCAAATACTGCTAGCAAGAACTTTTTCCTCTACCAGTTCTTGCTTAACTAGTTCTTGCCAAATTGCTTCGGTGACAAAAGGAGTAAATGGGTGAAAAAGTTTTAAGAATACGATTAATCCATCAAGCATTAAAGATTGACTTATCAATCCATTTTTTGATTCTTCAATACATTGATCGCAAAACCAATGCCAAAATTCGTTATAAAGTGTGTCGACAGCCACACCGATTTGTAAGGAATCTAAATTTTTACTGATATCTTTAACGAGTTGATCTAATTTCTTTTTAAAAATTAGATCATTGGCACAAGCAGAATTTGATTTGATTGTTTGTTCTTCTTGAGTAAGCAAAATAAAACGACTGGCGTTCCATAATTTATTAGTGAAATTACGTCCAGCTTTAAAATCTCCATCACCTACAGATTTATCTAAACCGGCAGAGGAACGAATAGAAAGTGCCATTCTGAGCGCGTCAGTACCATATTTTTCGCTGATTTCCATCGGATTGACTACATTTCCCTTACTCTTACTCATCTTCTGTCCTTTGGCGTCTCTAATCAGTCCATGTAAATAAACATTCTTAAATGGAGCTTGACCGGTTTTATAAATACCCATCATTAGCATTCTCATTACCCAGAACATCAAGATGTCATAGGCAGTTTCCATAGTATTAGTGGGGTAGAATCTCTCAAAATCACCTGGTTTATTATTCATTAAAGTGACAAAAGGCCATTGGCTGGAAGAGAACCAAGTGTCAAAGGTATCAGTTTCTTGAAGATATTCTTTGCCTGGATTTTCTTGACTGATTGAGTATTTAGCTTCTACGCTGGCGCTAATATTTTGTAAGCCAGCCCTAATTTCTTCAATTTGATATTTTTCTAAAAGTTCTTCTAATTTTCCATTAACTCGTTGTTGCTCATGATCGATAAAAGTAATTTGTGCATCAAGATTTTCTTCAATTTTGTACCAAATTGGCAAACGAATACCCCAAACAATTTGGCGACTAATATTCCAATCTTCTAAAGTTTCTAGCCAATGACGCAAAATTTTGTCATGGCCAGCGCCGTAGACTTTCACTTCTTTGTTATCAAGTTTTTCTAAAACTGCTTGAGTGAGCTTTTTAACTTTAATGTAAAACTGAGGAAGGGGAAGTGGTTCAATTGGATTGCCACAACGATAGCAAACACTAATGTTATTGTGATAATTTTTATCAATTTTAACCAATAAACCTTTTTCTTCTAAATCCTTGACCACCTGTTCTCTGGCGACAGCAACTTTAAGGCCAGCATACTTGCCGGCAATTTTAGTTAAGCGACCTTCAAAATCGATAGTCTGAATTGGTTCTGGTAATTCATTTTTATGTCTTTGCCAAGCCGAGAAATCATTAAAATCATGATAAGGAGTGATTTTTACCACACCTGTGCCGAATTCTTTATCTACAAACTCATCGGCAATGATTTTGAGTTTAAATTTACCATTTAAACCTTCAACCTCAATTTCTTGTCCAATATATTGCTGATAGCGCTTGTCATCAGGGTGTACCGCTAAGCCAGTGTCACCAAATTTAGTTTCTGGTCTAGTGGTGGCCAAAACAAATGGGCCATATTTAATGTAATAAAGAGATGTTTCTTGTTCTTTGTGATCAACCTCTAAATTACTAAAAGCGGTGCCACATTTTGGACAAAAATTTACCAAACGATTAGTTCGATAGACCAATCCGTCTTCATTCATTTTTATAAAAGTTTCAATGACGGTTTTAACAATATCTTGATCTAAGGTAAATTTGTAACGACTCCAGTCGGCACTGGCACCAAGTTTTTTAATTTGATCTACGGCGACAGCAGAATTTTCGCTAACGTAATCCCAAATCATTTTAAAAAGAGTATCCCGATCAAAATTGAAACGACTTTTACCTTCTTTTTTTAATTTTTTTTCGTAAACAAATTGAGTTTCAATACCAGCATGATCTGTACCCGGAATCCACACAGTATCTTTGCCCTGCATACGTGCAAAACGTACCATTACATCCTCGATTGTAACAAACATGGCATGCCCCACATGCAAAGGATCGTTAGCATTGGGAGGAGGCATAATTAAAGAAAATTTTTCTTTTTTAGTCTGTGTTTTTGTTCTCAATTGCTGATTAATTTGACTATCTGGATTGAAACAATCATGGTCTAGCCACAATTGGTAAATTTTGCTCTCATGATCTTTG
>CAZBVY010000005.1:2250-21773 GCA_964495475.1 uncultured Pseudomonadales bacterium | reverse complement strand
TGTACACAGGAATTTTGGAGGTCATTTAATATGTTAAATATATTCAAGAAAAAAAACCAAGGTAAAACCATCATTTTTAAAATCAAAGGCATGCATTGTGTGAGTTGTGCTATGAATATTGATGGAGAATTAGAAGATTTAAATGGAGTAATAGAGGCAAAAACAAATTACGCCAAAGCACAGACGGTTATAAATTATGATTCTCAAAAAATAAAACCATCTAAATTAAAAAAAGTAATTGAAAGTTTGTCATATGAAGTTACAGATGATTTAAAAATGTTGTAAACTATCAAAATAATTCCTATGTATGAACAACTAGACCAAACTCAATTACTCGAACAAATCAAACAAATTATTAAGTCTAAAAATTGGTATGCTTTGACAGAAAGTAATAGGTTTGTGTGGGAAAAAAGTGTGGAATTAATGGCAGGAATGATTAGCAAGGAAATTAAACACATTGAACCTCAACAAATCAGGGAAATTATTGAAAATTCATTCGATACAGAAGCTTTGTCCAAAATTAATTCTGAATATTTTATAGACTGTCTTTTAAAAATTGATCCCAATCTAATCGTGTGGTCAGAAGGCGATCCTGACTGGCAACAATTAAAAGCTAATAAAACTGGCTTATTAAACAGATCTGGTTTAAAAACAGAATTCATTAACAAAGATAAAACCACCAAATTAAAAGATTTGATCTTATCTTTAACTAACGAATCTGAAGACAAAATTTGTATTTTAATAATCGATGATAAAGTAAAAAATCTAAATTGTGCTATCAATTTACAAGAACAAATAGCCAATGATAATGCTGTCATTCGCACTTTTCAACTTAATCTGCAAAGTATAGAAACTAATCCCACCGCTTGTTTAGCATTTATTGCCACAATACCAGAAAAAAATATTCGTATTATCGTTGATATGGATGGAGTGCTCGTGGATACAAACAGAATTTTGGCAGAAATAGTTTCTCAAAAATTAGCCAAAATTTTAGAAACGTAAAACTGTTATAATTTCAGCAAATGAAGAGTAGGAGTATTGTAATTGATTTATTAAGAATAATTTCCATCATTGGTGTTATTGGTAATCATTTAATGTATCCCGTTGCTAGTAGGGGTGATTTTTTTGGAGGAACTAGTTGGTGGTTAGCTTTTTTTATTTATACTTTATCTTTGGTCGCTGTACCTATTTTTATCATGATTAGTGGTTATTTATTAATTGATCGAGTAGATTCATTAGAACAAAATTTTAAAAGAACAATTTACAAGTTGATAATTCCACTTTTATTCTGGTTTGGTTTTTACTTAATTTGGAAAAATCAGTTTCGCTCAGTGACATTTTCTATGATAGAAATTATTAATTTTATATTTTCTGGCAACATGTACATTTTTTATTTTTTAGTGATTCTAATTGGCTTATATTTATTGTTACCAATCATGCAACTTATTGCCAAACATGGTTCTCAAAAATTACATTTTGCAATTTTATACGGTAGTTTTATTGTGACCTGGATTATGGGTTTTACTCATTATTTTGCCAATTTCGGCGGGAGCGTTACCAGTCTCGCCACTTGGTGGTTGCCATTCTTTGCTTATTTTTGGTGGGGTTTCATGGTTAAAAAAAACTATTTTCAATCAAAGAAGAAGTTTTTGAGTTTATTTATTTTTTGGGGAATTTTAATTTTAGCCATTGGTTTACTAGGGTTTTTATTAAATGCCTCTAATATTACTTTGGCGTTTAAAAATGGCATTTTCTATTGGCATGATTATTTAAGCCCCACCGTTAGTTTAATGGCAGTTGGCTTGTTTACCTGGATAATGTCTTTTAAAAAAATTAACTTTCCACCCATGGTCAATAAAACAATCTTAAATTTATCTAGTTTATCTTACGGAACCTATCTAGTGCACATGTTTGTTATTGATTATCTTGATATCAAACATCGCTATGCCATTGAATTTGTTGACAATAATCTAATTAACTTTGTAACTATCAGATCAATTCTGACTATTCTTCTCAGTTTTACGATTGTCTGGCTGATTTCTAAAATTCCATATTTTAGAAAATTAATCGGCATTGTTTAAAACAAAACATTAAAAATCTCTTTTCTTTCTAAACATAAATTTACCCTGAGAAATATAAACTTTTAATCTAAAAATTAAATGCAAGATGCATGAAATTCCAAAAACAATTGACAATTCCACATGATAATAAAGTAGTTCGGGTCCAGCTAAATCAAGTGCCATTAAAATACCAAAAACAAAAGAAGGTATAAGACCTAACAACATAACACTATCCCATATAAAATTGTGACTTGGCTTGGGCATCAATTTGGAACTGACCAAATAAAAAACAATTGTTATTAGCAGAGGTAAAAAAACATTATATTGATTCATATATCGTTAAGTATAACAACAAACTTAAATTTTCTGCACTTATGAAAAAAATCCCCAAATCAATATTACTGTCTCCAGAATTAAAATGGATTTTGCTATAATCTTGTAAGTGACAAAAGCCAATAGATTTTTAAATGCAGACTTAGTTAGAGTTTTAGCCATGTTAATGGTGATTCTGCTTCACACAATTTTGAACTTCACCATTAGATCTGATTTTTTTGCCACAAAATTATATTTTTTATTCGAACCAATTATTGCCATCTCTAAAACCTGTGTACTTTTATTTTTTATATTAAGTGGCTACCTAGTAATTACAAAACAACGCAGTATTAAAGATAATTTGGCCAAAACTGTTCATAAAATTTTATTACCACTTAGCTTTTTTACTTTAGTAAACATCGCTTACGCTTGGACTAAATTTAATTACAACGGAACTAACTTAGGAGATTTTATTGGAAGCCAATTACAGGGATTAGTTACTTTTCCCAGTTCACCGCTATGGTTTTTGGTTGTTTTGTTTTTTCTTTATTTATTAAACCCTGTTTGGCAATTAATTTTTAGAGATGCCAAAACAAAAAATATTGCAAGATTTATAACTTTTGTCGCTTTAGTTTTTTCAATATCTACAACAATCATTAGTTTTTCAGTAAATAGAAGTGGCCTTTTCTTTAATAACTTTACTGCTTGGACAGGTTTCGCTTTCTTTTATCTTTATGGAGCTTTAGTGAAAAATAAATGGATTAAAATTGACAATCAAAAACTCAACCTTTTGTTAATGTTAACAAGCATCTTATTTACCATGATAGGAGATTACTTAAGTATGTGGCAAAAAACCAACTCCATCGCTTTTGTTTTTAATGATTACACGGGCAGTTATTTAAGCATCCCAGTACTTTTAACCGCAATCACCTTATTTAATATTCTGATATCATTTAATTTGTCTAAATATAAAGGCAAAGTTTTGACTTGGTTAGCTAACTTATCTTTTGGTATTTATTTAATTCATACTTACGTAATTAGCTTTTTCACTGATATTGCTGGTTTTGATTTTAATAAGTTGCAAATCAATGTATATTTATATAATCTGCTTAATATTGTTTTAGTCTTTGGCATCAGTCTTTTATTAACCATCATTATTAAAAAAATCCCCAAAGTTAAAAATTTGATTGGTAGATAAGTATATCAAAATGTATCAAAATATATCTTGATACATCAATCTCTCTTGATTCATACCTTAATTAGCAGAGACTTACTTTGACTGCTAAATACTTAAAACTTGCTTTTCAAAAAAAGCTTGTTATATACTAGGCCCCTTACTTATGAAAAAAGACAATATTTTAGTTATAGTTTTAGTCATTTTTTTATTCTTAGTGGGAACACTTAGTATTAGAAAAATGAATCAAAATACTGCGCAAAAAATAATTAACAAAACTAATATTAATTATCAACAGAAAGAGGAGAGCATGCCGGCTAGTCTGTCAGCTAATAAAAAAATGAATCAACCAGAAATGATTATTGATCAAAATAAAAAATATGAAGCTACATTACATACCAGTGTTGGCGACATTACTCTTAGTTTAAATACTAAGGAAACTCCTATCACTGCTAATAATTTTATTTATTTAGCTAAGAATCAATTTTACGACGATACTATTTTTCATCGTGTCATTGATGGTTTTATGATTCAAGGTGGTGATCCTCGTGGTGATGGCACTGGTGGCCCAGGATATCAATTCGATGATGAAGATTTTTCCGGTGAATATAAGCGTGGCACTATTGCTATGGCTAATTCTGGACCAAATACTAATGGTAGCCAATTTTTTATTATGCACCAGGATTATGCTTTGCAACCAAACTACGTTATTTTTGGCCAGGTTACTAGTGGATTAGAAATAGTGGATAAAATTGCTACAGCTAAAGTCACCAATAGTTTCAGTGGTGAATTGTCCAAACCAGTTGAACCAGTGACAATTAATTCTATTACTATTACAGAAAATTAAATAAACTCAACAATAGCCTGATTCAGATTGATTTCTTTAGGAAATTGTTCAATTAGAGTCTTTTCTTTCAATTGAGGAATTTCTTTGTGATAAGCAAGATGCTGATCATTGCGATACAAAATTCCCAAACTTAATTTTTCTTGATTTAATAAAGCATCTAAAGCTTGTGTTCGGTTGCTTACATCATAATTTTCGTCCAAATCAAAAGTATTGTTTTGATACCAAGTATAATCTTGCTCCTTATTGAAACTTGAGCAAGGCTGTAGCACATCAATCAGAGAAAAGCCTTCATATAAAATTCCTGTTTTAATTAATTCAACCATTTGCTTGAGTTTTCCAGCATAGGCTCTAGCAACCAAGCCAGCTCCATTACTAATCGCTGTGCTTAAAGCAGCAATTGGTTCTTCTATTAAACCTTGTGGAGTAGACTTGCTAATTGTCCCTTTAGCAGAGGTGGGAGAACTCTGACCAGTGGTTAAACTATAGCGATGGTTATTAAAAACTAGAGTAGTGATGTCATGATTGCCACGACAGGCCGACACTAAATGATTAAAACCTTCACCATAAATATCACCATCACCACCAATCATAATCACTTTTTGATGATGATTGGCTAATTTAATACCAATGGCATTGGCCAAACCTCGACCATGTAGGGCATGCAAACCAAAACATTTGATAAAGTCTGCAGTGTTGCCACTGCACCCAATACCGAACACAATCGTGACTTCTTCCATGGATAAATCTAACTCAACTAAAGCCTGTTTTAGGGCTGTTAAAATGCTAAAATTGCCACAACCAGGACACCAGGTTGGTTGAACTGGCGATATTAATTTTTCTAAACTTATTTTGTTCATATTAACTTATATTGTTGATCTATTTTTTGGGTTTTCAAAAAATCTATTAAGTCCTCACTATAAAAAGGTCTACCATCATAGCGTAAAATTGAACGAAAATTTTGCAATTTAGTTTCTCTTTTAATTAAAGCCGTTAACTGCCCAGTAGCATTGCCTTCTACTATAAAAGTTTCTGCATTTTTTCCAGATAGCAAAACTTCTAGTTCTTCGCTTGGAAAAGGATAAATACAAGGCAGATGAATCACTGCTAAATTTTTAGCTACATCATCAAGCAAAACATCTTTTAAAACATTAATCGTGGATCCAAAGGAAATAAAAATTTGTTGTGGATTTTTAGCACCCAAATAAAATGGCTTGGGCAAATCTTGTTTTAAAGCAGTTAATTTGGCCATTCTTTTTTCAACCGCTTTTTTAGTTGTCACCGCATCTTCAGTCGCAAAACCATACTCATCGTGTTCATAAGAATTACTTAATTGCCAAGCATTATTTTGTCCTGGAATTGAGCGAGGAGAAATACCATTTTCAGTGGCACTGTAGCGCAAATATTCTCCCTCAATTAAATTGTTTTCACCAAGTTGACCATCATTTATCATCGATAGGCGAGAGTTTTTTAAATCCATAACCATCTTAGGCATACTTTGCAGAGATTCTAAAATATATTTGTCAGACATGATTAGAACTGGAAGTTGATACTTTTCAGCTAATTCCATCGCCAACTTAGCTAATAGAAAATGTTCACGCACATCGCCCGGAGTCAAAACCACTCGTAAAAATTCCCCATGGCCAGCTCCTAAAACAAAATTTAAATCTCCTTGTGAAGTCCAGGTTGGTAAGCCAGTAGCTGGACCTTGTCTCGTCGCTTCTACTACTACCAAAGGAATTTCAGCAACGCCAGCAAAAGATAGTGATTCTACCATTAAAGCAAAACCTCCTCCTGAACTACCAGTCATTGCACGTATACCGGCAAAACTGGCACCAATGGCATGATTAATCGCTCCAATTTCATCCTCAGCATGTTTAACTATAATCGGATATTGATTTTGCAAACTGGCTAAATAATGTAAAACACCAGTAGCTGGAGTCATGGGGTAAGCAGAATAAAACTGCAAACCGCCAGCAAGAGCACCAAGTCCGATAGCCTCATTGCCACTTAACAAAATTTGTTCATCTAAACCAGTAGAGATTAATTTACCAAAAGATTTTAATTCGCCCTGTTTAATTAATTGTTGAGTAGTTTCATAGGCTACTTTAAGCACTGCTAAATTTTGTAACGCCACATTTTTATTTTTAGCAAACTCTTCCACTACAACTTTACTAATAATTTGTAAATCCATCTGAAATAAAGCCGTGCTCAAACCCAAAGCAGCTATATTGGCTGCTAAGGGATTGGCTCCTTGATCTCTAGCTATCTTGGTTAAATTAAGAGCAAAAACTTGAGATTTAAGTTGTGGATATTTACTAAAATCAAAAGTATTGGCATTAACAATTACTAAAGAATTTTTATCCAATTCTGCTAAATGTTCTTCAAGGAATTTTTCATGAAAGATAATCAATAAATCTAGACGTCGACGGTGACAGCTAGCTCCTTGTAAAGATGCACTTACTTGGCCACTTTGCAAACCACCTTTGATTAAAGATGGGTATTCATAATAATTAAAAACAGACAAACCTTGTCTTTTACAAGCTTTAGCAAACAGCTTGGCGGAAACCATCACTCCTTCACCAGCCTTAGCAGAAATTTTCCAATTAATTGTTTCTAAGTCCATAAGTGTAAAAACATTGTACGAGGCTGACCATGAATGGTCAATTGTTTATGTCTTTGCTACAATTCAATTATTATGGCAAATACTTTACTCATTTATGGTAGTTTAACTGGCAACACTGAAGGTGTCGCCTATAAATTGCAAGAATTTTGCAAAACTAAAGGCAAAGATATTGAAGTTAAAAATGCTGTCGATGCAGATTTAGCTGATTTGCAGGGTACTTATAGTAGTTTTATTTTAGCTTGTTCTACTTGGGACGATGGTCTACCTCAAGCAGATTTTGCTGATTTCATAGAAAGAGTCAATAAAAGTCAAGTTAATTTAGCTGGCAAAAAAGTCGCCATTCTTGGTTGTGGAGATAGCAATTATGTACATTTTTGTGGAGGTACCGCTGTTATTGAAAAAACTTTTGTGACAGACATGGGAGCTAATAAAATTATTGAGAATCTCCATATCGATGGCTTTCCAGAGACAGAAGAAAACCAAGTCCATTTCAATCATTGGGCCGAAAAATTAGTTGCTCTAATCGATTAAAAATTATTTAGAAGATTTTTTATTCTGCTTGGCAACCACCTGTTGGTTAATTTTTTTTATTTGAGTCGAAGCCTTCCTTACCACTTTTTTAGCAAAAGCTTCAGGATCTTTTTTGGCTTCTAAAGACAGCTTTTTTAATTGAGCCTTACTTTTAGTGACTACTTTATTGGCTTTTTCTCGATTTTTTTTATCGGAAAAAAACACTGCAGCTGCTCCAGCGACGGCTCCAACTAACATGGGAAAAACACCACCTTTTTTATTTGACATATGCTTAAAAGCATAACAAAACAAATAACAAAAAGCTAGTCTATTTAATCTCTACCAGAAGCAAGCTGTCGGTTTGACGACCAGTAATTTTAGCACCAAGACCTGCGACAATTAGAACTTTTTGGCCAACTTCAACTATGTTATTGGCTTTTAAATTGGCTACTATATCCATTTCTCCAGAATATTTAAAGCCTTCGCTAGTGGATAAAATTGGTTCTACACCATAAACAAGAGATAGTTTGTTATAAACCGATTCGTCACAAGTAACTGCTTTAATTTTAACGTCTGGTCTAAAACGAGACAATTGTCGAGCAGTTCTACCGCTAGCAGTTAAGCAAACAACTAAATCAACGTTTTCTTTGGATGAATCTAGTAAGGAAAAGGCCGCATGAGTAATAGCAGAAACATCTCCTTGATCGGCCCAATCCCACAAGTAATTTTCAGTAAAAGGTTCGTTGTAAGCAGAGATTTTAGCTTGAGTAGCTACACATTTAACTGGATATTTACCCAAAGTAGTCTCTCCAGACAACATAACTGCGTCAGTGCCATCATAAATAGCATTGGCAACATCACTCACCTCGGCACGAGTGGGGCGAGGATTAAAAGTCATGCTTTCTAACATTTGAGTTGCAGTAATCACTGGTTTGCCAGCAATACGACATTTTTCGATAATCATTTTTTGATAATAAGTTAATCTTTCAAAAGGTACTTCAACAGCCAAATCTCCACGTGCCACCATAACAGCATCAGAAGCTTCAATAATTTCATCTAAATTATCAATGGCTGTTTGATTTTCAATTTTAGCCACAACATCTGTGTGTAAATTTCTTTTTTTAAGTTCATCACGCAAAATTGCAATGTCTTTAGTGTCACGCACAAAAGATAAGCCAACAAAATCAATGTCATTATCAGTCATGTTGTCCAATTGAACGAGATCGTTTTCAATTAAAGAAGGCATGTCGATCACAATTCCAGGAGTATTCATGGTTTTACGATGTTTAATGGTGTAATCACCCAAAACTTTAACTGTTAAAGAGGTTTTATCTTTTTCAACCACTTCGAATTCGCAAATGCCATCATCAATGGAAACCATATCACCAATTTGTATGGCTTCAACCACATTAGTTGGGATATTCATTTCTTTTTCACCAGGTAATTCACTGGTAAATTTAATGAGATCATTTTCTTTAACTTCAAAACTAGCCCCATCTTTAGTATTAATACGAATTTCCGGTCCTTGTAAATCTAATAAAACACCGATGGATTTATTCAATTTTTTGGCTACTTTTTTAACACGATGTATACGTTCTAAATGCCATTCTGGAGTACCGTGTTTGGTATTGAAACGAGCCACATTCATTCCGGCATTTATCAAAGCTTCCATAATTTCTTCTGTTTCAGTCGCTGGACCTAGGGTAGCTACGATTTTAGTTAATTTTGACATTTTATCTTTCCATGTTTATTGATTTATAATTTTCTGTGAAAATGTTATTATCCTCCAAGAGAGAATTATAATCAAGAAGATTTATGAAAAAAATTTATTTTGTTAGACATGGAGAAAGTGAGGGTAATTTTTTAAGGATTCATCAATCTAAAAACACTCCTTTAACTGAAGTTGGTCAATCACAAGCCAAAATAGTTGCTTTACGTTTTTCTAAAATTCAAGTTGCATCAGTCATTGCTAGTCCTTGTTTAAGAGCTCAACAAACTGCTCAAGCTATTGCCGACAAGAATGATTTAAAAATTGAAACAAATGATTTGTTTACAGAAAAAAAAGGACCAAGTGAACTTATTGGTATTTCTCAACAAAGTGAACAGTCAAAACAAATTAGAAAAGAGTTGGGTGAACGTCTATTTGAGCAGCATGGCAACTGGCGATATTCTGATGAGGAAACAATTGCTGAATTTGCTAAAAGAGCCGAAGACGCACTTAAATTTTTAAGTCAAAGAACAGAGGAAAATTTAGCAGTTGTTTATCATGCTCTGATTTTAAGAATGATTATTGCTAAAATTCTAAATCCAACAGGAGATTTAAAAAATTTATACGACATCTACGAAAATTTTGAATTAAATAACACCAGTATTAGCGTTGCTTCATATGATGATGAGAAACAAGCTTGGAAAATAAACTGTATTAATGATTATTCGCATCTTGGATGATAATTCGCTATAATTATTATTACAAATCATGAAAAAGCCACTTTTTATTATTTTAGCTGGGGGTGTTGGTAAAAATTTTGTTCCCTTAGTAACAAATAAAAGTATTTTTCCATTTCTTGGTAAACCATTAATTGCTCATACATTAGAGATGGTCCAAAAGGCTGGAGCTAATGAAGCCATTGTCATTTGTAATCAAGAAAATGAAATTTTAATTAATAATCTAAAAAATTTAAAATTAAAAATTACTACCATCATTCAACCCAAGGCTTTGGGACAAGCAAATGCTTTAACCTTAGTACAAAATCTCATTCCAAATGATCAACCAATAGTAATTGCCAACGCTGTAGATTTAATTGATCCTTATTTCTTGAATAATTTTCTTAGACAGGCTCCTCATACTTATGCACAAATTTTAGGGATGAGAGTAAAGGAATACTTTCTTGGAGGATATTTAAAAGTCAGTGGTGAAAGAGTTTTAGATATCATAGAAAAACCAGCCAGGGGTCAAGAACCAAGTGATATTGCCAATTTATTTTTTCACTATTTTTCCAAGCCACAAGAGCTATTCTCTCTATTAGATAAACAAAATGGTAATGACGATGCTTATGAAAAAGCTCTAGATGAACTCATGAAAACTAAAGAAGTGAAATTTATGATTTATGAAAGCTATTGGCAAAAATTAAAGCAGGCTCATCATGTTTTGGATATGACTCAATTGTTGCTCAAGTATAAATTGAAAAATAAAATTGATAGATCTGCGAAAATTGATAAAAGCGTTAAAATTGAAGGACCAGTACAAATTGAGGCCGGAGTAAAAATTGAAGCTAATGTGGTAATTAAAGGACCGGCTTATATCGGCCACAATGTTATTATTGGCAATCATTGTTTAATCAGAAACTCAATTATTGAATCTGGAAGTGTAATTGGTTTTGGTTCTGAAGTGGCTCGTAGCTATATTGGACCAGATTGCAACCTACATCATAATTTTATTGGCGACAGTGTTTTGGAAGCCAAAGTTAATCCTAGTTATGGTACCTGTACTGCTAATTTACGTTTTGATAAAGCTAAAGTCAAAATGCGCTTAATTGATAAAAATGGCGAAAATGTTTCAATAGAGACTAACAAAGAAAAACTTGGTGCCATTATGGCTAAAGAAGTTTTTCTTGGTATTAATTGTTCAATTTTTCCAGGAATTACCATCGGTACTCAGGCCAATGCTATGCCTGGTTCAATAATTGATCGGGCAATTCCAGCTAAAAAAATGTTTAGAAAAGTTTAAATTTAATTCTTATTTTTTAAAGTTACTCCCAAGGCAACTAAGAATATCGAACTAACCAATAATAAAAGTGTTGTTTCCATAGCACCAGATTCTGGCAAAGTTTCACTAGTAACCTGAGGCGTAGGAGTTGGGGTGGGTGTCTTCGTTGGTGTAACAGTAGCAGTTGGAGTTGGAGTAGGTGTCTTCGTTGGTGTTGGAGTTTTTGTTGGTGTTGGGGTAGCAGTCGGTGTCGCAGTTGGAGTTGGGGTAGCAGTCGGTGTCGCAGTTGGAGTTGGGGTAGCAGTCGGTGTCGGGGTAGCAGTCGGTGTCGCAGTTGGAGTTGGGGTTGTGGTTGGAGTGAGAGTAGGCGTAGGAGTTGGAGTGGGTGTAGGGGTCGGAGTAGGGGTAGCACAAGCAGTCATATTTTTAGTCCAAGTACCTCCAGCTTTTGGACAACAAAACTGATCTCCACCACAGGATGCAATTCTGCCAGCTCGTGTACAAATACTTTCTTCTGGAGAACCATCTGATTCTGGAGGAGTACAATTACGCAAAATTCCATCACTACCAGGACATTGTTCTGCACAACGAGCGGCTTCTTTTCTATTATCTTGACTATTTTTAATAAAAACAACCACCAATACTACTCCTGCAATTAAAATTGCGAGAATAATTCCTCCAATAAGATATTTTTTCTTAGGATCTTCTTTAACTGGCGAAGATGATTCTGGCACAGATATCATTGTAGTAGTAAATAAAAGCCTTGCAAATAGGTAAAAAAAGTTAATAATCAAGATATGCCAGAAAATTCAGAGTTTAGTCAAAAACAAATTTTTTATTTACTTGATCAATTAGATCATCAGGCTCACAGTGGGGGAAAACATCAGCCTGACGTAGAAAGACGTCATGCCAAAGCTGGCCCTTATTGGCCTAGAGAAACATGGATGAGTTTTTGCGATAGAGTTAAACAACAACTGCTTGAATACGGATATTCAGAAGCAGATGCTCAACAAAAAATTGCTGAAGCAACAGCCAAAGTTAAATTTATTGATTGAAGATCAATATCTTCCTAATAGATAAAGTTGATGATTGTATGATTGATTGGACAAAGTCCAATTAACCATTATTTGTAAAACAATAATTATCAATAAAAATGCCCAAGTCATTACTTTTTGCAGAGATTTTGACCATGGTAAATATATAATTCCCCCAACAAGAGGTAAAAATTTGCGCATTAATGGTGAAAAAGGTTCTAGTTGTCCAAAATTAACTGCTAACATTTTAAAAAGAGGAAGTGAAAATAATAGCCACATTAACCAAATTGCTATTTTTGGCACATTTTCCAAAATAAATTTAATGGCAGGAATGACGCAAAGAAACATAATTGGAAATAGGGCATATTCATACCAACCATTAATATTGGTTTCATCAAAGGCCACTAGAGCGACAACTAAATAAGCAATAAAAATAGACCCTAAAAAATGAAAAAACTTGTCTTTGTGTTTTTGTATAACCACCCAAAACGTCAAAATAAATAATATACTTTTTTCTGCAGTTGGCCAGATCTCTGTGGCCATAGAAGGATGAAAGAAAAAACGATGAAGTAAAGTGGCTAAACCAATTAGTCGATGTGATTGTTCAACAAAAATAGCAATAAATAAATTCCAATTAAAAAATACTCCGTATAAAGCAAAGGTTACTCCTGCAATAAACATCGATAATGCTATTAATAGCATCGATTTATATTGTTTTTCTGCAAAGAAATATAAAAGTATACCGGCGCCTATAAAAGCACCTTGTATCTTAAAAAGAATAGCAATTGCACTCAGTAACATTAATAAAATTAAACGTTGTTTTTTGAGAGTGAAAACTAATAATACTGTTAAAACTACAGTTGCTAAAATATTATCCGCTACTACTATGCGACTACTGGCTACTACCAAGGGTGAGCTTGCAAAAAGTAAACTAACCAAAAAAGCAGTTTTTTTATTAGTTAAACGATAAGCAAGCAAAGCAAATAGGGTAACATTCAAAGTTCCAATTAAAATCATAGGAAAACGAATGGCAACTTGAGAGGGTAAATCATAAGTGCCTTGACCACTTAATAAGTGAAAAACTCCGGGAATTAGACTGAACAGAGGTGGATGATCAAGGGCTGGTCGCACTAAAGGAGCTTCGTTTCCTCGTTTTTGATAAATATAGTCATCTTCATAACTGTGAAATAAAGACCAACTAGTTGGCTGACCATCAGTTAAAAGTGAAGCTCCTAACCAAGTCCAGGCTTTTTCATCAGCAGTGGCATTAAAGCTTGGAAATTGCGCATAATTGTGAAAACGCAAAATGAAAGCTAAAAAAGTGATAAAAATGATACTTAAAATAATTAAGTGTTTTTTAAACCAAAACAACATATTTCGATTTTAGCATTTTACAGAAGGAAAAAAATGGGGTGGCTGACCGGAATCGAACCGGCTACCTCCGCTTCCACAGAGCGGCGCTCTAACCAAATGAGCTACAGCCACCATTTTTTGGTTTCAACTAAACAAGAAAGTATGCTGGGTGGGATTCGAACCCACGACCTACTGCTTAGAAGGCAGTTGCTCTATCCAGCTGAGCTACCAGCACTTTTGAATGTCAAAACCTGAGGGGAATTATAAGTAAAAGCGCCCTAAAAGTCCAGACACGCAAAACAGCGTACAGGCTATAAATAGAAGCTATCTTGCGGTATAATAACTGACTTTGAAAATGCCATTTAAGCTCCACTGCACTTACCAGCCAACCGGTGATCAACCTCAAGCCATTGAGGCTTTGGTTGATGGTTTAAAAAATAAAGTGGAAGATCAAGTTTTGCTTGGCGTCACTGGTTCAGGCAAAACCTTTACCATTGCCAATGTTATCGAAAAAACTCAAAAACCAACCCTGGTGATTGCGCACAATAAAACTTTAGCTGCTCAACTTTATCAAGAACTGAGAGATTTTTTTCCAGAAAATGCCGTTTCTTATTTCGTTTCTTATTACGACTATTATCAACCAGAAGCTTATTTACCTAGTAGTGATACCTATATAGAAAAAGAAGCTACCATCAATGAAGAAATCGATAAATTGCGTCTGGCTGCCACCACTCATTTAATGACTAGACCAGATGTAATTATCGTTGCTTCAGTCTCGTGTATTTATAGTTTGGGTTCCCCAGTTGATTACAATCGTTTCATTTTGGAAATTGTTGAAGGAGAAATGATCGATCGTAAAAGCTTATTAATCCAATTAAGTAATTTGCAATATGACCGCAGTGACACCGACTTATTACGTGGCACCTATCGTTTACGAGGTGATGTCATTCAAGTTTGGCCAGCTTATCAAGATACAGCAATTAGAATCGAAACTTTAGCTAATCAAATCTTAAGTATTAGAGACATTGATCCAATTTCAGGAAGTATTATCGAAAAACCAACCAATAAATTTTATAAAAATAACATGGCTCTGATTTATCCAGCTAAACATTATGCTGTGGAAAGTAGTAGTCAAAAAGAAGCGCTTGCACAAATTCGCCAAGATTTAAATAACAGAGTAGAAGAGCTTAAAAAACAAGGTAAAACCATTGAGGCGTATCGTTTAGAACACAAGGTAAACTACGATTTAGAAATGATTCAGGAATTTGGATCAGTCAATGGCATTGAAAATTATTCTCGTTATTTTGATGGTCGCCAACCTGGTGAACCACCCTACACTTTGCTCGATTATTTCAAATATAATCAAGAAAAATTTGGTCAAGATTCTTTCTTAACTGTCATTGACGAAAGTCACATTAGTTTGCCACAAATCAAAGGTATGTATTTTGGTGACCGCTCCAGAAAAGAAACCCTAATTAATTATGGTTTTCGCTTACCAGGAGCTATTGATAATCGACCATTACAACTTCATGAATTTTTAGAAAGAAAACAACAAACTATTTATGTTTCTGCTACTCCAAACGAATGGGAATTAAATAGAAGTAAAAATAGAGTGGTGGAGCAATTGGTGCGTCCTACTGGACTGCTTGATCCAACTATCGATATTCGTCCTACTAATAATCAGATTGAAGATTTAACTTTAGAAATTATTAAAAGAAAAAAACTTGGACAGCGGGTTTTGGTAACCACTTTGACCAAAAAAATGGCCGAAGCTCTCACCGATTATCTCAATGATCCAGAAAAAATTAATAAATTAGCCAAAAAAAATCTTGATCCAAATGATCAGGAAATCATTTATCCACAAGTCGCTTATTTGCATTCTGATGTGGAAACTCTTGATCGTAGTGATATTTTAGACGATTTACGCAACGGCAAATACGATGTTTTAGTAGGCATCAACTTACTGCGTGAAGGTTTAGATTTGCCAGAAGTTAGTTTGGTTGCCATTTTGGATGCCGACAAAGAAGGTTTTTTGCGCTCCAAAACTTCTCTGGTGCAAACCATGGGTAGAGCAGCTCGCCATGTTGAAGGTCAAGTCATTCTTTATGCCGATAAAATCACTCAGTCTATGGATTACGCCATTAATGAAACTAAGCGTCGTCGCAGTGTACAAGAAAAATATAATTTAGATCACCAAATTACCCCAATTGGCATCAATAAACCAATTAGAGAAAAACTATTGCAACGCAAAAGCAAAGAAGAACAAGATCGAGAAGACAGAAAAGGTATTTTTCTTAAAATCTCCAACAAAGAACAGCTCAATCTACTCGCTATCGATGCAGAAGAATTAACCCCTGGTGAAAGACAAAATTTAACTAAAAAATTACGCACTCAAATGAAAAAAGCTGCCAATGATCAAGATTTTGAATTGGCAGCTATTATCAGAGATAAAATTAATGAGATTTCTTCTTAAATAAGTAATAAGAATAAACAATTGGTGAAACAATAGCAAAGAAAAGACTAGTTCCTATTACTAAACCTGGATAAAAAACTATTACTGCTTCCAGTAAAATAACCAAGCCTGCTAGTACAAAAGTCCAACTAGCTAAACGATGTGATTTATTCCAATTATCTCCATCTGCCAAAGTCCAGGGCAACTTAACTCCTATAAAATAATTTTGGCGAATTTTTGATAAATAATTACCAATTAAAACAAATAGTGAACCTAAACCAATAAATATTAATGGTCTAACGTCTTTATCTGGATTAAGAGCTAAATAAATGATAGTTCCTTGCAAATAAGCAAATAAAGTCAATATACCTGTTTTAATAATCAACCATTCTTTTTTGAAAATTTTGTAATTTTCTTTTTTTGGATCCAGTTTAGGTGAAAGTTCAAAAAGAATTAACATTGCTAACATCATTAATGGCAAATAAAAAATTCCATAATTCTTGCTTGCATAAGAATCAATTTCGCCGGCTAAATTCCAGTGCATAGGAATTTTATCTGGCAAATATGGTCTGGTCACCACAGAACTAATAAAACTAAATACTACTAAAAAAATGTTGAATAGCATTTTTACTTTCCTTTCGCAAAAATTGATAATAATTTTGTCACAACTTCTTCAAACACCGAGGTGTTGAGAGAGTAACGAATAAATTGACCTTCTCTTTCCGAAACAATTAATCTAGCTTTTTTTAATATAAATAAATGATGAGAAAGAGAAGCACCGGTAATAGAAAAGTTTTTAGCTATTTCTGTGACGGTCATGTCTTTCTTTCTTAGCAATTCAAGAATTTTTCTTCTTTGCTGATCTGACAGTGCTTTAAATAATTCATCCATAATAATCATCCATTCAATTAGATATTTAGATAATTGTCTAATTATATTCCATAATAAATCATTAATAAAGTATTCACAACAAAAGCAATCTCCATACTGTTAAAAAAGGCAATTCCCCGCTATAATACCTGCCTCATGTCGCTTAAAAATACTATCAAAATTACTGGTGCTCGCGAGCATAATCTCAAAAACATCAATTTAGAATTTGAAAAAAATCAACTAATTGTTTTTACCGGACTTTCTGGCAGTGGTAAAAGCTCGCTCGCTTTCGATACTTTATATGCTGAAGGTCAACGTCGTTATGTTGAATCCTTAAGTTCTTATGCTCGTCAATTTTTAGGAGTCATGAACAAACCAGACGTTGATCAAATTGACGGTCTCTCACCAGCTATTTCCATTGATCAAAAAACCACTTCACACAACCCTCGTTCAACCGTTGGCACTATTACCGAAATTTATGATTATTGTCGCTTATTATTTTCTCGCGTCGGTCATCCTCACTGTCATAATTGTGGCAAAGAAATTAGTACACAAAGCATTGATCAAATTATTAATCAAGTTTTAGAGAGAATTGAAACAAAATTTACTGAATTTAAGAATCAACCTCAAAAATTAATGATTCTTTCTCCAGTGATTAAAGAGCGAAAAGGTGAGTTCGATAAACTTTTACAGAATCTAATCAAAAAAGGTTACAATCGCGCCAGAATTGATGGTCAAATTTATAATTTAGATCAAGAATTAAATCTAATTAAAACTAATAAACATAGTATTGATGCATTGGTTGATCGTTTGGTTATTAGTCGTGAACAACTCAAAGATCTAAAAGAATTTAATACTTTTAGAAGTCGCCTCAACCAATCAACTGAAGAAGCTTTAAAATTGGCTAATGGCTTAGTTGTATTCACTTGGATCAATGACTCCAGTTTTGCTTTTCCAGATAATCCACAAGATACTGAAGATTTTCTTTTTAGTGAAAATTTAGCCTGTAGTGATTGCGGCATTTCTCTTAAAGAACTAGAGCCACGTTCTTTTTCCTTTAATGCTCCCGAGGGGGCTTGTCCACAGTGTAATGGTCTTGGCTCAATTCTCAAAATTAATGCTGACAAAATTATTGCCCCAACTCTTACCATGAGCGAAGGAGCGGTGATTCCTTTTGCTCGCATGATGAGCAATGAAGGTTGGTTTGCGCGCTTGGTAAAAATTGTTTTAGAAGATTTTGGAGCTGATTTTCGTTTAACCAAATGGGAAGATATGTCTGACAAACTTCAAGAGGTTTTACTTTATGGAAGTGAGAAAATTTATGATGTTGTTGGTGAAAATCGCTTTGGCAACATGACTAGTTATCAGAGTAAGTTTGAGGGTTTTATTAAAAATTTAGAACGTCGTTATGGCGAAACAGATAGTGAATTTATTCGTCGCGAAATTGGTCAATTTATGCACAAAGAAGTTTGTCCTCTTTGTGAAGGAGCTCGTTTAAAAGCAGAAATTTTATCTGTCACCATTGATAAAATTAACATTGCACAATTTAGTCAATTAACTATCGATCGTGCCTTAAAATGGATTGAGAACATTTCCCATCCTGAACAAAAAATTTTATCAGAAAAAGAACTACAAATTGCCAGTTCGATTCTTAAAGAAATTAAAACTCGTTTGCAATTTTTATCAGCGGTTGGTCTTAATTATCTAACTATTTCTAGAGAAGCGGCAACTTTGGCTGGTGGAGAAGCACAAAGAATTCGTCTCGCTTCTCAAATTGGCACCGGCTTAACCGGTGTACTTTATATTCTTGATGAACCAACCATCGGTTTACACCAAAGAGATAATCACCGTCTCATCGAAACTTTGCAAGAACTTAAGAAAAAAGGAAATACCGTAGTCGTAGTTGAACATGATCGAGATATCATGATGTCAGCCGACCATATTATCGATTTCGGTCCCAAAGCTGGAGAACGGGGTGGACAAGTAGTTTTTGAGGGTTCATATCAAGAAATTCTTCAAGCTCCTCATTCTTTAACTGGTAAATATTTAGCCAGAAAGAAAGAGGTTGTGAGAAAAGCAATTAAAGAAACAGAAGTGAAGAAAAAAGCCAAAATTGCAATTCACGGGGCTAATCACAATAATTTAAAAAATATTAATGTCGAAATTCCCCTCAACGCTTTAACTTGCATCACTGGTATTTCAGGATCTGGAAAGTCCACTTTATTACATAATGTTTTAAACAATCATTTAGCCAAAAATCTTGGTTATACTTATGATAGTAAATTGGCTAAAGTTGAAAAAATTTCCATTCCTCCTCAAGTAAAAAGGCTCAGTTTAATTGATCAAAGTCCAATCGGCAAAACTCCACGTTCTAATCCTGCCACTTATACCAAAGCTTTTGACTATATTCGTCAAATTTTTGCTCGTAGCAAAGATTCTGCCATGCGTGGTTACAATATTGGCCGCTTTAGTTTTAATGTCAAAGGTGGTCGTTGTGAAGCTTGCCAAGGTGAAGGTCAAATTAAAATTGAAATGCAATTTTTACCAGATGTGTACGTAGAATGTGATGTTTGTCATGGACA
>CAZBVY010000005.1:0-2150 GCA_964495475.1 uncultured Pseudomonadales bacterium | reverse complement strand
TTGAAATGCAATTTTTACCAGATGTGTACGTAGAATGTGATGTTTGTCATGGACAACGTTACAACGAAGAAACTTTACAAGTTTTATATCAAGATAAAAATATTGCCCAAGTCTTAGATTTAAGTATTGATGAAGCTTATGATTTTTTTAAGAATCACAGCAATATTCGTCAAAGAATGCAAACTCTTAAAGATGTGGGGCTTGGTTATTTAAAACTTGGACAAAGTGCTCCTACTTTAAGCGGAGGTGAGGCGCAAAGAGTAAAACTAGCCAAAGAATTAAGCACTCGTTCTCATGATCACGTCATTTATCTTTTGGATGAACCAACTACTGGTTTGCATTTTGCTGATATCCAAAAATTGCTTGATGTTTTAAACCAATTGGTTGAGCAAGATAATACTGTCATTTTAATTGAACATAATTTAGATATTATTAAAAATGCTGATTGGATTATTGATCTTGGACCAGAGGGTGGAGAATATGGCGGAGAAGTCATCGCCTGCGGTACGCCAAGAGAAGTAGCAGAAAATGAACGATCTTTTACCGGACATTATTTAAAAGCAGAATTAATGTAAAATAAAGCTTAATGTTTGCGTTTTATAAAAATAAATTAAAAAAAATTAAAACATTAATTTTCAGTATTTTGTGTTTATTATTATCTAGTTCACAACCTATTTTTGCTCAAAGTGGTGAAGAAAATTTTGACATTACTTTACATAGCACCTATACCATTACTGCTACTGGCAAAGCCATTGTTGAACAAAAATTTACTATTAAAAATAAAACTCCAGAGTTGTTTGTCAGTAAATATGGCATCGTAGTGAGTTCTACTAATCTAGAAAATATTGAAATTACTCATAATGGTAAAAAACTAGAAAGCCTGATCAATAAACAAAAAGGTCAAACTAGCATTGGGGTAACTTTTGAAGACAAAATCGTTGGTGAAGGTAAAATCAATGAACTCATTATCACTTACACCGATCAAGATATTGCTCTAATTAGTGGCAAAATTTTAGAAATCAACATTCCAGAGCTTTCTGATCATGATCAATATAAAACTTACCAATTAGAATTACGTGTCCCAAGTATTTTTGATACCCCAAGTCGCATTAACCCGAGTAATTTTAGTCTAAAACAAGAAGGTGACTATAACGTTATTACTTATACTGATTTGCAAAACCAATCAGTTTCAGCCATTTTTGGCAATAAACAAATTTTTGAATTGAAATTAAATTACTATTTAAATAATCCGACTAGTCAAAATGCCTTAACTCAAATCACTTTGCCTCCAGAAACACCATATCAAAAAGTACATTATTTTAACCTTGATCCCATGCCGACTAGCATTAAAGAAGATTTAGACGGCAATTTTATTGCTACATACGAAATTCCAGCCAATAATTCTTTCAATGTCGAGCTATTGGCTCAAATTCTATTAACTCTTTCAGCAGATCCTTTAATACCTTTTAGCCCTGTTTTATCAGAGCATTTAAATGAACAGAGGTTTTGGGAGGTAAACAATCCTCCCATTATTGAACTTGCTAAAAATTTACAAAGTCCAAAAAATATTTCTGATTTAGTTGTAGAAAAATTAAATTATACAAACAGACCTTTGGACCAAAATTTTGAAAGATTGGGAGCACTAAGCGCTGTTAAGGAAGAAAATTTAAACGATGCCACTTGTCAAGAATTTACTGATCTTTTTATTGCTCTCTCTAGACAAAAAAATATTCCTGCACGCAGAATTGTTGGCATTGCTTATTCCAATAATGAAGAGTTAAGACCAAGTAATTTAAATACTGATGTTTTACATACTTGGCCAGAATATTATGATTCAGAAACTAAATCTTGGATTAGAACTGATCCAACTTGGGAAGATACTACTGGCGGAATTGATTATTTCAATAATTTTGATCTTAATCACATCGCCTTAGCAATTAATGGTATTTCCAGTTCTTTGCCTTATCCTGCCGGTTCTTATTCTGGGGAAACGGATGAAAAAAATAAGAAAATTTATTTAGATTTTTCCAAAGAAGAATTTTACAAAGTTAACCCTAGTTTTGAAGTTAATTTGGTCGATAAAAAAATTTACGGCTTGAGTATTCCTGGTAATTACGAGGTACAAATTTTAAATCAAACAGGAATGGTTT
>CAZBVY010000004.1:0-22538 GCA_964495475.1 uncultured Pseudomonadales bacterium | reverse complement strand
CTGATCTATGTCAACCATTAAAGCCGGCAACATCAAAAAAGGTATTTATATTTTATATAAAGATCTACCTCATTATGTAGTTAAAACTCAGTTTGTTTCCCCTGGAAAAGGCTCTGCTTTTACTAGAGTTAAAATGCGCGATATGCGCAATGGTGCCAACATCGAATTTAACTTTAAATCTCACGACAATGTTGAAGAATTAGATGTTGAAACAAAAGAAATGCAATTTTTGTATTTGGATGGTAATGAAGTTGTCTTTATGGATCCACGCTCTTATGAACAATTATCTGTACCAAAACATATTTTGGGTGATAAAGTGCAGATGCTAACTTCTGAAATCAAAGTTTATTTAACTATTTATGAAGAGCAAGTAATTGGGGTAATTTTGCCACCTAAGGTTAGAATGACTGTGGCAGAAGCTCAAGATGCTGTCTCTGGTGATCGTCAGACTGCTGGTAAAAAGCCAATAGTGATGGAAAGTGGTTTGATTGTTCAAGCACCTCTTTTTATTAAAACTGGTGACACCTTATTAATTGATACTGAAACAGCAGCTTACGTTTCTAGAGTCAATGATTAATTAGAGGCTATAAAGTTTTTAAACTTTGATATAATAACTTGTTTTTTAACATGGGTCCGTAGCTCAGTCGGTTAGAGCGACAGCCTTTTAAGCTGTGCGTCGTGGGTTCGAGTCCCACCGGACTCACTTTACCCCATTTGCACTCCCTAATCATTCAAGTTATAATTTTGATATGCCCACTGATACTCGTTTACTTTATATTCTGTCTGATTTGGCCTACATTGCCAAATTAATTCCTGGTAAAAAAGCTCACGATTTTGTTTTATCTGATTTTCGTCAAATCAACGGTGAATTCTTGGACGAGAATGTTTTACTTGAGGCTAATTTAACTAAACTTTTTTCCAAATTAGAAGCTGGTAGTTATAAATTAGTTCTACCTGATTTTTTGTTTACTAGCACGATCGTTAATCTTGAATTGGAAAATGAAGAAGCTGTTAAAGAACATTTAAATAAAAAATTATTGCCAGAACTAGATATTAATAGCGAAGATTATTATTTAGACACAACTGTTTTAAGTAATTACAAAGGAGCTTTTAAAGTACAGCTCACTGCTTTAGAAAAATCAGTGGTTGCTCCATTGATTAAAATTTTAGAAGATCACAAAGACGTTAAAATTGAGTCCATTTCTCCGCTTAGTTGGACTAGTAAATCAATCATTAGTCTAGAACCATCAGTAGCAATTCTGCAGATGGGCAATCATTTATTTTTGGCAGAACATTATATTGGCGTAGACCAGTGTTATTCCGTGGAAATTGCAGACGGCGAAAACTTTGCAGAAACAGTTAAAACTCTCAAAGGAGTTGAGCCTAGCTTACAAACTGTTTATTTATTAACGAATAGTTTGGTTGACGACGCGATTAAAGAAAAATTAAAAGAAACCCTTCCTGTTCAACAATTGGCAGATTTGGCCAGTGAAAATGAAAGCATGCCTTCTTACGTAAGACAAATTATTGAAGCTTCAGCCAAGACCTTCTCTATCCCAGAATTTTTATTACCTCAATTTACTTTAGATAAAAATTATCAGACTAAAGACGTTCCAACAGGCGAAAAAAATAATGTAAAAGATGATAATGCAGATGATCTTGATAACATGGTTAAGCCAGTTGTGGTTGGTGAAGCTGTTTTGCCAGCACCAGCAACCATATCTTCAGCATCTAAAGTAGAAGTGGCAGTCGAGAGTTTAGATGAGGAAAGCATGCCAGAATCGAAAAAAGTGGAAATTGCTGACAAACCAGTTAAAATAGAAGAAGTAATAAACGAAAAGGTTACTATGTCAGAAAAACCAAATTCAGTCGAAGAAAAAGAAGTTGATTTTAGTCAATTTGCTAATTTAGCTCTCGATCCATCAGTTTTTGATAAAAACAAATTACCTTCTAATAACGAACAAATAGCTTCAGTGGATAAAAAAGAAGAAAATAAGACCACCAAGCTTCCAGAAAAGAAAATCATCAAAAATCAAAATGATGGTTCTTCTATTACTAAAATGATTTTCATTGGTTTTCTAAGTTTTGTAATAACCATTGCTCTAGGTGTCGGAATTGGTTTGGCTTATTTACAATGGACCAATCATAAAACTGACAGTAAACCAGTGGTAGAAGTTGAGCCAAGTGTTGCTCCTGAAGCAACAGCTACTCCTACTCCATCAATTGCAATTAATAAAGCTGATTATAAAATTCTTGTTGTTAACGCTACCACCAAAGCTGGTTATGCATCTACTATTGCCGATAAGCTTAAAGAAGCAAAATTTGAAGATGTTAGCGCCAAAAATGCCAAAGGCATTTATGAGACAGGAGATTATTTATTGGTTAAAGAAGATAACGCCACTAACGGAGCTTTACTTAAAGAATTAGAAACAGCTACATCCCTCACTCTTGTTTTGAAGACTGACATTGAGGATGAAGACAGCGCTGGTACTTATAATGCTGTCTTAGTACTCGGTCAGTAAATTCAAGCTATTGCCAAAGACGAAAAATTATTTATACTAAGCAACTATGTCAGATACAATTACTATTACTCAGACCGGCTACGAAGAGCTCCAACAAGAGTTGTTGGAACTCAAATCAGTAGCCATGCCTAAGGTTATCGAACGTATTGCAAACGCTAGAGAGCAAGGCGATCTTTCTGAAAATGCTGATTACCACAGCGCGAGAGATGAAAGAGATATTTTGCAGGCTCGTGTTAATGAAATTGAAGAAATTTTAGCTAAAGCTGAAGTAACTACAGTTAAAAACACCAGTACCGTATCTTTAGGTTCTACTGTAACAGTAGAAATGGTTGGCAAAAAGAAAAAAATTACTTATCAAATGAGTGGTGAATACGAATCTAATCCTTCAGAGGGCAAGATTTCTATTGAATCTCCAGTTGGTAAAGCTTTTTTCAAGAAGAGCAAGGGTGATCAGGTAGAAGTAGAAACCCCGGCGGGTAAAATTACTTACAAAATTTTAGAAATTAAGTAAAATAAATTAAAAATCAGAAAAAGCCCCGCCAAAAGCGGGGTTTTTAGGTTATACTTATCGAGTATAATAAAGATAAAATTTAACACTTTAGAATGGAATTATGTCGCAAACACAAACACCACAAAGCAAACATTGGTTAGACAAAGTTGTTGATGGAATTTTGAAGTGGCAAGAAAAAACTGGCATTAAACAATTGCATGTAGATGATATGAAAACTCCATCTGGTCGCGTGCATACAGGAGCTTTGCGTGGTGTTTTGCTTCATGATTTAGTCGCTCAAGTTTTACGTGAAAGAGGAATTGAGCCAGAAAATACTTATGTTTTTAATGACATGGATCCCATGGATGGTTTACCTGCCTATTTAGATGAAGCAGAGTTCGGCCAACACATGGGTAAACCTCTTTATAAAATTCCTAAACCAGCTTTGGAAGAATGTGGAATTGATTTGTCTCAAGCTTCGGAATCAGAACTAGAAGATTTAAAAAACGCTAAAAACTTTGCCGAGCTTTATGCGGTAGATTTTATACATGCCTTTCGTTCTTTGGGTTGTACTCAGGAAATTGTGTGGAGTCATGAACTTTATGAATCAGGGAAAATGGATGATTTAATTCGTTTGGCTCTGGATAGTGTCACTCCACTTAGAAAAATCTATCAGGATGTCGCTCAATATGAGTTACCAGAACTCTGGTATCCTTTTCAAGTTATCTGCCCCATTTGTGGCAAAGTAGGTACAACTTTAGTTACTGGTTGGGATGGCCAGGAAGTGACTTTTGAATGTCAAGAAAATAAAGTTACTTGGGCCAAAGGATGTGGACATAAAGGAAAAATTAGCCCATTTGGTGGCAACGGTAAACTGTTGTGGAAGGTTGATTGGCCGGCTCATTGGACTGCTATGGGTGTAAACGTAGAAGGTGCTGGTAAAGATCATTCTAGTGCTGGTGGTTCTAGAGACATGGCCAATGCCCAATGTGAAAAAGTTTTTAATATTCCCGTGCCTTTCAATATTCCTTATGAATGGATTTTAATTCGTGGCGCCAAAATGAGTTCTAGTAAAGGTGTGGGAACTTCTGCTCGTGAATTCACCAAGCTCTTTCCTCCTGCTGTGGGACGTTTCTTATTTGCT
Source organism: uncultured Pseudomonadales bacterium (assembly GCA_964495475.1). GTDB lineage: Bacteria > Patescibacteriota > Microgenomatia > UBA1400 > PJMF01 > UBA1364. The sequence continues at coordinate 18,382 of CAZBVY010000004.1, read as the reverse complement.
AGTCGCAACTATGCACAAGTGATTGATTTTGATCCAAGCACCATGGCAATTCCAGATTTATTCGACGAATATGATCAAGGAGCTCGTATTGCTTGGGGTTTAGAGGAAGGTGATCAGAGATTGGCCAGAGCTTTTTCTTTAGCTCAAAGTGCTCAAACTCAACAAACTTCTTTTTTACCTCGTTTTAGAGATGTGGTCATGTGGATGCAACATCCAGAACTCAACTTAGAAGAAGAATTCGCCAAAATTAAAGGTGAGGATTTAAATACTGTGGAAAAATCCTTGCTTCAAGAGCGAGTTAAATATGCTGAAGTATGGGTAAAAAATTATGCTCCTAGTGAATATCAACTCAGACCAAAAACAGAAATGCCATCTGAAGCTAAAACTTTGAGTGAGGAGCAAAAAGCTTTCTTAAGAGAACTCCAGGTTTTGTTAACTGAGAAAAAAGATTTGGCTCCGACAGATCTACAACAAGCAATTTTTGATTTATCTAAAACTGGCATTGGCCCTAGAAAAGCTTTTGAAAGTATTTATCTTATGCTACTTGGTAAAAAAGCCGGTCCCAGAGCTGGTTGGTTATTAAAATCAGTTGATAACGAATTACTTGACAAAAGATTTGAGGAAATAGCAAGCTTATGAATTTTCCAGACAGAAAAACCAGTGAAACTTTATTAAAAACATATATTAAAAATGAAGCTCTACTCAATCATTGTTATATGGTAGCCCAAGCGATGGAAGCTTACGGCAAATTTTTAAATCAAGATGTAGAACTTTGGTATGCCACTGGTTTACTACATGATCTTGATTGGGAGCAATTTCCAGATGAGCATCCTAATAAAGCTGTTAAAGAATTTTTTAATGATTATCCAGCAGAGATGAAGCAAGCAATTTTGGCCCATGCTCCAGGTCGTACCAACGTTCAAGCTGAAAACTTGTTAGATAGATATCTTTTTGCTTGTGATGAATTAAGTGGTTTAATGAATGCAGTGTCACTTATGCGACCAAATGGTTTTACTGACATGCAAGTTAAATCAGTCAAGAAAAAACTCAAAGACAAATCTTTTGCGGCTAATGTGAGTCGGGAAGATATTAAACGCGGTTTTGAACTGATCGAAAAAAATCCAGATGAACACATTGAATTTTTAATTAATGTATTTGCAAAAGTGTAGAATAAGGAATTAATTATGCTAGACATCAATTTTGTTCGCCAAAATAAAGAGCAGGTCAAAGAGGCTTGTATCAATAAAAACCTAGATTCCTCTATTGTAGATAAGTTATTGAAAGTTGACGAAGAGAGACGCAGTTTGCAACAAAAAATGGATGAGTTGCGTTCACAAGCTAATACTGTTGCTGATACTATTAAAAAAATGGTGGCAACAGGTAATCGTCCAGATGCGGAATCAATTGAAAATGGTAAAAACATTAAAACTAAGCTTAAAGATTTAGAGCCTCAAGAAAAAGAAATTAATGAAAAATTTATAGAATTGTTAAGTGGCATTCCCAATGTTCCCGCCACCGATGTGCCAGTTGGCAAAGATGAAACTTTTAATCAAGTTGTGAGACAAGAAGGCCAAAAACGTCAATTTAATTTTCAACCAAAAACTCATGAAGAAATCATGAAAAATTTGGATTGGCTGGACACTGAACGTGCCACTAAAATTGCAGGATTTCGTGGATATTTTTTGAAAAATGAAGCACTTTTTTTGGAACAAGCCTTGATGCTTTATGCCCTTTCGATCATGAAAAAGCATGGCTTTACACCAATGTCTGTTCCCTCTTTAGTCAATAAAGAAGCCATGTTTGGTACTGGCTATTTCCCTTGGGGAGCTGAAGACCATTACTATACTCAAGATGGTCAAATCTTAGCGGGCACCGCTGAAGTGGCTTTGACTTCATATTATGGTGGCGAATTACTTCGCGAAAAAGACCTTCCCATCAAAATTTGTGGCATTTCTCCTTGTTATCGTCGCGAAGTTGGTTCTTATGGCAAAGATACTAAAGGTATTATTCGTGTTCACCAATTTAATAAAGTGGAGCAAGTAGTCTTAACCGTAGCTGATGAAGATGAAACCAGAAAATGGCAAGAACAAATGGTCGGTTTTTCAGAAGAATTATTAAAAGGCTTAAATTTGCCTTATCAAGTTTTATTAATGTGCACTGGTGATATGGGTGCGGGACAGCGTAAAAAATACGATCTTGAGACTTGGTTCCCAGGTCAAAATAAATACCGCGAGACTCACTCTGCTAGTTATTTTAATGACTTTCAGGCTCGTCGTTTAAATATTCGTTATCAGGCCAAAGATGGTAGTACTAAATTTGTTTACACTCTTAATAATACTGTAGCTGCTTCCCCACGTTTATTAGCAACTATTGTGGAAAATTATCAGCAAGCTGATGGAACAGTAGAAATTCCTGAAGTTTTACGCCCATTTATGATCTAATTAATAAATGGTATAAGTAGGATCTTATGTTCAAATTTCTTAAAAATCTTTTTGACGAAGAAGCCAAAAAAATCAAAAAATATCAACTAGTAGTTGATCAAATCAATGCACTTGAGCCACAAATGCAAGCTCTTAGTGATGACGAGCTATCTGCACAAACTGAAAAATTTAAAGCACAAATCAATTCCGCACTCGAAGGAGTGAATCAGGCTGATTTAAGAACCAAAGAGCAGGAAATTTTAAATGAAATTCTGCCTGAAGCTTATGCCACCGTGCGTGAAGCCTCGCATCGTATTTTAGGAATGCGCCATTTTGACGTGCAGCTTTTAGCTGGCGTCGCTTTGCACAATAGTAATATTACTGAACAAAAAACTGGTGAAGGTAAAACTCTGACCGTGACTTGTCCACTCTACCTCAATGCCTTGCTTGGCAAAGGTGTGCAATTGATCACCGTCAATGATTATTTAAGTGAAATTGGACTTGGTTGGATGGGACCTATATACCATTTCTTAGGTCTTAAGGCCGCCGTGATTGTTCATGATCATGCTCGTCTATACAATCCTGAAGTTGATAGCGAGGAGCGAGGCGACGAGCGTCTAGAACATTTTCAAGAAATACAGCGTCAAGATGCTTATTTAGCTGACATTACTTATGGTACTAATAATGAATTTGGTTTTGATTATCTACGCGATAATATGGTCCAGAGTTTGGATCAAATGGTGCAAAGACAAGACACGCCTCATTATTTTGCTATTGTTGACGAGGCCGACTCGATTTTAATTGATGAAGCACGTACACCTTTAATTATTTCTGCGCCTGATAGTGAACCAACCGATAAATATTTTGAATACGCCAAAATGGTGCGCTCTTTGGTGATTGATCAAGATTTTAAACTTGATGAAAAATCTAAAACTGCCACTTTAACCGATCTCGGTGTGAAACGTATTGAAGCTAAATTAGGCGTTAAAAATCTTTACGAAGAGAGTTTTGATACTATTCATCACGTTGAATCTGCTCTCAAAGCCAATACTCTTTATTTGCGTGACAAAGAATATATCGTTAAAGATAATCAAGTAGTCATTGTTGATGAACACACTGGACGTTTAATGTTTGGTCGTCGCTATAGTGATGGATTACATCAGGCAATTGAGGCTAAAGAAGGTGTGCCAATTCAACAAGAATCACGTACGCTAGCAACTGTTTCATTGCAAAACTATTTTCGCATGTACGAAAAACTTTCTGGTATGACTGGTACAGCTTTGACTGAAGCTGAAGAATTTAATCAAATTTATCATGTCGATGTTTTAGCAATTCCTACTAATCAACCAGTAGTGCGTCAAGATTTGCCAGATCAGGTATACAAAAACACTGCTTCTAAATATTCATCTATTGTTAAAGCGGTGGAAGAAATTCATCAATCTGGTCGACCTATTTTAATTGGTACGCGCTCTATCGAACACAACCAAATTGTGGCCAATTTTTTGAAAAGAAAAAATATTCCCCATCAAGTTTTAAATGCCAAAAATCATGAAAAAGAAGCTTTTATCATTGCTGACGCTGGTCGTCGTGGAGCCATCACTGTGGCTACTAACATTGCTGGTCGTGGTGTCGATATCGTGTTAGGTGGTGCTAAGCCAGAATTGAAAGATTTTCTGAAGAAAGAACGTTCTAAGAAAAAAATCGCTTTAGCTAAAAAATATGAGAAGCTTGGTCTACCAACTTCCATTAATCCAGCTAATTATGATTTAGATGCTTATGCCACTGCTTTAGAAAAATGGCAAAAAGATCATGATGATGTAGTGTCCGTGGGTGGTTTGGCAATTGTGGCTACCGAACGTCATGAGTCTCGTCGTATTGATAATCAGTTGCGTGGTCGCTCTGGTCGCCAGGGTGATCCAGGCACTTCACAGTTTTTTGTAGCCCTTGATGACGAAATTATGCGTATTTTTGGTGGCGAACAAATCGCTAAAGTGATGGATTTCCTCAAGATAGATGAAGATCAAGCTATTGAGAATCCGATGGTGAGTAAAGCGATTGAATCAGCTCAGGTCAAAGTTGAAACTTTCTTTTTTGATCAACGTAAACGCTTAGTTGAATTTGATGATGTTATGAATAAACATCGCGAAATTATTTACAAACGCCGTCGTCGTTTATTGGAAGCGAGTGTTTTTGAGGAAGGCAAAGAAGATACTCTTAAAAATCAAATCATGGATTATTTAAGCAATGAAATTACTGGTTTAGTATCTTTGCGCGCCCCGGAGAATTTTACTGATGATGAATTTGCAGCGATTACCAAAGAGTTTGTGCGTTTAATTCCTTTTGATGAACTTTCACAAAATCATTTAACTAAAAAAATTAGCAAATTTACTAGTACCGACGAAATAGCCAGTGAACTATTAAAAATTGTTACCAAAACTTATGAATCTAGAGAAAAAACTCTTGGTGAAGCCATCATGCATGAATTAGAAAAATATGTGGTGCTTTCCACCATCGATGAAAAATGGATGGATCATTTGGATGGTGTAGAAGATTTGCGCGAAGGTATCTGGTTGCGTGGTGACAAAAATACCGTTTTAGCTGAGTACAAAAAAGAAGCTTTTGCAATGTTTGAGGATTTAATTGCCAGTGTTGAAAGTACTATTGCTGCTCGTATTTTTCGTGTTCAACCATTAATGAATCGCTCTACTATGCCAGAGAGAATTAATTTACAAGCTCCTTCAGAAGAGACTCCTAGTTTAGGACAAGCAGTTCAAGTAGAACAAAGACAAGCAAGAGCTTCTTCTAGTGGAAATGGTGGTCGAGCTGGCAACGCCAACGATTTAGCTGCTGCCTTGGGTAAAATGGGTGGTAGTACTGCTAGTAGCAGTGGTAATGTAAATCAGATCGCTGATAAATATGCTAAAGTTGGTCGTAACGACCTTTGCCCTTGTGGTAGCGGACTTAAATATAAGAAATGTGGTTTGATTGGAGCAAAAGAACATCTGGGTTAGAAATATGCCAGAACTTCCAGAAGTAGAATCAATTCGTCGCAAATTAAATACCATTTTAGCTAATCGTCAAATTCAACAAATTGAAGTTTTACGTGAAAAGAGTTTTTTATTTTTTCCTACTTTTAGTCAAGAAATTTTAAATCAATCTATTTTGGAGGTCAGGCGTAGAGCTAAAATTTTACAAATAGTTTTAAGTGGCAAACGTGATCTTTTAATTCATTTAAAAATGACCGGTCAACTAATTTTTGTTGATGTTGATGGTCAAAGAGCTGGTGGAGGTCACCCTACTGCCGATTGGGTCAATGCTTTACCAGCTAAACATACGAGAGTAATTTTTAACTTTACTGATAGCTCAAAACTTTTTTTTAATGACATGCGAGTTTTTGGTTGGATTCGTTCACCTCTTAAAATTGATGTTAACAAAGAATTTACCAATTATGGTCCTGATATCGATGATCCAAATCTGACCGTTGATTATTTACTAAATCAAGCTAAGAGGCGTCAAATTCCAATCAAACAATTTATTATGGATAATAAAGTCATTTGTGGTGTTGGTAATATTTATGCCAGCGAATCTCTTTTTGCGGTTGGTATCAATCCAACTAAATCAGCTAAAGAAATTAGTAAAAAAGAAATGACTAAATTGTTCAAAGCAATGCAAAAAATCATTGAACGCTCTACAGAATTAGGTGGTACAACTTTTGACGGTAAGTATGTGGGAGTCGATGGTTTTGCTGGTGGTTTTCAGCACGAACTGAAAGTTTATGGTAGAGCTGGCGAAGCCTGTTTAAGTTGTGGAGCGGAAATAGAAAAAATTAAACAAGGTGGTCGTGGGACATTTTATTGCCCAATTTGTCAACAAAAATAATTGCCAAAAAAGTACTAATTGGTACTGCCAAAATTAAACCGATACTTCCGACTAAAGTTCTCACTACTTCATCAGCAATAATCTCATAATTAACTATTTCAGAAAATGGCTTGGCCGCATCATTAAAAAGTAATAATAAAGGTAATGAAGCGCCTGCATAAACTAAAATTAAAGTATTTACCATTGAAGCAATATGGTCGTGTCCTACCTCCATCGCTTTTTTATATAATTCTCCAATTTTAAGATTTGGATTGGCTATTTTTAATTGTTGCACAATTGAAACCTGTGAAACTGTAACATCATCCAAAACTCCTAAAACACCAACGATTACTCCAGCTAAAAGCAAGCCTTTCATGTTAAAAAGTTCTGGATTCATAATTTGTAAAAATCCTGCTTCTTCAGAAGATAAACCAGTTAGCTTGGCAAAACTAATAAAAAAGCTCGCTAAAAAACCTGTTATAACAAGAGCGATTAAAGTGCTAAAAACTGCGATGGTGGTTTTATGATTTAGACCATGCGAAGGATAAAATGTGGCAGGAATAATCATCAATGATCCAAGAATGGCAATGAAGATGGGATTAGCTCCAGTAGCAATTTTTGGCAAAATAAAATAAATAATGACGAGAAAAGAAACAATCATTCCCAGAAGAGAACCAAGACCTCGCCATTTAGAAACGACTACAACTAAAACAATAAAAATGATAAATAAAATTAATAAAGCATTGGTTCTAACCTGATCAGCAATAAGAAAAGTTTCGGCATCGGCTTGATAAATCATCAATTGATCGCCTACTTTGTATTCAATGCGCGGATCAATATTTTGGGCAGTAATTTTTTGCTGATATAAATCGCCTTTACTGTTAACAATCAGTTCTAATTTTTGAAACATTTCTCCCGCTTTTAAATCTCCAGAAGTTTTCTTTTCTAAAATTTGTGTAACAGTAGTTTTGTAATTTTTTTGTTCACTTTGAGTTTGGGCGCTAATTTTTACAGTGAATGCTTGCATTGTGATGAAAGCAAAAAAGACGGCTAAAACAATTTTTTTCATGATCCTAATTTTTTCTTTTTTTCTAAAACTAATTTTATTTTTTTAATAATCCCTAAATAATCTAAGCCATATTTTCTCAGCAAATCGCTATCTTTTCCTGATTCTCCAAAATCTTCTGTGCCGACGCTTTCAATGGCAATTGGTTTTTGAATTTCTTTACCAGTAGCTTTAGCGATGGCTTGAATCACTAAACTATTAAAACCTGAATTTATTTCATGTTCGCAAGCAACAATTACTGTACCAGTTTTATTAGCACTTTTAATAATACTTTCTTTATCCAATGGTTTAAGAGTGTGCAAGTTAATCACTTCTACTTTAATACCCAGTTTTTTAACTTCAAAAGCCGCTTTAAGACTTTCTTGAACCATCAAGCCACAAGCGAAAATACTCAAATCATTACCCTCTGTGAGAACTTGAGCTTTACCAAGTTTTGTTTCTGGCACTTTAACAAAATCATTAATTGCCTCTAATTTTTTTCTACCAAGTCTTAAATAACATGGGCCATTATGAACAGCAATTTGTTCTGTTAGAATTTGGCTCTGCTGACTATCAGCTGGAACAACAACTGTCATTTTGGGTAAAGCACAGATGATACTTAAATCTTCTAAAGCTTGATGAGTGGCTCCATCTTCACCAGTACTTAATCCAGCGTGTCCACCAACAACTTTAATATTTAAACCACTATAAACAGCTACTCTTAATTGATCTAAATTTCGTCCGGGATTAAAAGTGGCAAAACTGGTAATAAAAGGAATTTTGCCAGCCAAAGCTAGGCCCGCTCCAACACTCATCATGTTTTGTTCTGCTACTCCACATTCTACATAGCGATTTGGAAAATTTTTAGCAAATTTGTCTAAGCGCAAAGATTCACGAAGATCGGCACATAAAACCACCACTTGTTCATTTTCTTGACCAAGTTTTAAGATTGCTTCTCCAAATCCATCTCTAGTAGCTTTTAAGATCGCTGAACTCACAATGATTTTTCCTTAATATTTAATTCTTTCATAGCTTGATTATATTCACTCGCGATTGGAGCCTTGCCATGCCATTCGTGATTGTTTTCCATAAAAGAGACTCCTTTGCCAGGAATACTGTTGGCAATAATAATGACTGGTTGTTTAGTTTCATTTTTTGCTAAATTAAATTTTGCAAAAATATCTGTAAAATCGTGAGCATTCACTTCTAAAACTTTGAAGCCAAAACTCATCAATTTAAGCTTCAAATTACCAAGTGAAAGAATTTCTTTTGTGATGCCAGAAATTTGAATTTGATTATAATCAATAATGCCGATGAGATTATTTAAATGATGATGAATAATAAATTGGTAAGCTTCCCAAATTTGTCCCTCCTGTTGTTCTCCATCGCTCATCATACAAAACACTTTATTTTTCTTTTGATCCATTTTTAAAGCGATAGCCATACCAGCTGCCTGCGAAAGACCTTGTCCCAGGGGTCCAGAACTATTTTCTATTCCTGGCAGAGCAAGTTTGGAGTCAAAAGTAAAATGCGGGTGTCCTTGTAATCTAGAATTAATTTGGCGGAAAGTTTTTAATTCTTCAATCGGAAAATATCCGTCTTTCGCCAAAGTAGCATAAAAAACTGGTGAAATGTGTCCGTTACTTAGAAAAAAATAATCGCGTTTATCCCAATTTGGTCTTTTACTGTCATGACGCAAAATCTTCCCAAAAAAAAGTGCGGTAAAAATGTCAGCCATTCCCAATGAACCGGCTGGATGACCACTTTGTGCCTCATAAATCATTTGCAATGATTCGCGACGAATTTGCCAGGCTATTTTACTAATTGCTTGATAATTGGCAGGCATAGTTTTTTAAGCTAAGATTTTTTCAATTTCTTTAATCAACTCTTCATTATAGTTTACTTTGTATGGCAAAATAATTCTTTCTGCCTTAGCACCATTAGGAATTATAATGACCACTTTTTCTTGACCTAAATTGGCTTTGAGCAAAGTTCCCAATTTTTTCAAAGTTTCTGGCGAGGTTTTGCGTGGCACAAAAATTTCTTTGTAATCTTGATCTTTAGCAAACTCAACCTCTTCATCTTTGGGAATAATAATTTTTTCGGCAATGATTTTAAATTCTTCTTCCTCGTGTTGTACTTTGCCTCTCACTAAAACTACTTGATCTTGTTCGAGTTGAAAACCAAGTTCATTGTAAGTGCGAGGAAAAATAATTAGTTCAGCTTTGCCGGTTTGATCCTCAAGCGTGGCAAAGGCCATTTTTTGACCTTTTTTAGTAGTAATTTCTTTAAAGCGACTGAGTAATCCACCAAAAAGAAAAACTTGATCTTGGCTAAATTCTGGATCTAATTCAGCAATTCTCATATTAGATCTTTTATTAACCAAATTGAGAGTATCGGCTAAAGGATGATCGGTCAGATATAAACCAAGCAACTCTTTTTCAAAGGATAAAAGTTCTGCCTCAGGATACTCTTTGAGTTTAGGAAAATTATCTTTAATTTCAGTACTTTTTTCACTAACAGAAGCAAAAAGATGATCTTGTCCATCGATTTCTGATTGGAATTGACCAGCATTTTGACGAATTTGGTCAAGATTCTCTAGCATGGAAGCTCTTGTTGCAAAACGATCCATAGCACCAACTTTAATTAAACATTCAAGAGTTTTTTTATTGACTTTGCGACTATCAGTAGCCTGAATAAAATGAGTGAAAGATGCAAAAGTCTTTTCTGCTTTTCTCACTTCAATAATATTTTCAATGGCGGCTTTACCCACATGTTTAATAGCCGTTAAGCCAAAACGAATAGCCATGTCTTCTTTAGAATCTTTATTTGTTTCAATAGTGAAATCTTGGCCCGATAAATTAATGTCAGGAGCTAAAATTTTAATACCTAATTTGCGACAGTCTTCAATAGCAACGGCAATTTTTTCATCTCTGTTCATCGAGTGTGAATTTGACTCAACACTCATCAAAGCAGTCATATATTCCACGGGATAATTAGCTTTGAGCCAGGCAGTTTCATAAGCAATCATGGCATAAGAAGCTGCGTGGGCTTTGTTAAAACCGTAGTTAGCAAAAGCTTCAATGAATCCCCAAATTTTTTCTGCTGTTTCTTTTTTATAATCATTTTTTACTGATTCTTCAATAAAACGATTTTTGTTTTTATCAAGAATTTTCTTTTTCTTTTTACCAATGGCACGACGTAGCATGTCGGCTTCACCCAAACTATAGCCAGCCATAAAGTGTACAATTTCTAAAATCTGCTCTTGGTAAACCATAATGCCATATGTTTCTTTCAAAAAAGGCTCAAGAGATTCATGGGGATATTCTATGGAAGCAGGATTGTGTTTGCCTTCAATAAAGCGTGGAATAAGATCCATTGGACCAGGACGATAAAGTGCCACCATAGCAGTAATATCTGAAAAAGCGCTTGGTTTGAGTGATTTTGCCACACGTCGCATGCCAGCCGATTCAAGTTGAAAAACACCAGTGGTGTCACCAGAAGCTAAAAGATCAAAAGTTTTTTTATCATCAAGCGGTAAGCGATCAATGGCGATATCTTCATTTTTATATTTCTTAATTAGCTTAAGAGCTTCTTGAATGATCGACAGATTTCGAAGGCCCAGAAAATCAAATTTTAATAAACCCACTGCATTATCATCAATATTACAGTCAAGAGAATACATATCTAATTGAGTCAGAGTTTTTCCAGAACGAGAATCTTTTTGAATTGGCGTGTAATTATCTAGTGGTTTGTCAGCAATAATCATGGCACAGGCATGCATACTCGAATGTCTAACAGTGCCCTCGACTTTAGAAGCAAGATCTAATAATCTTTTAAATTTATCTTGTTTATACAGACTAGTTAGTTCAGGAATATTTTCAATGGCGGCTTTAATAGAAACTTTTTTGCCTGGTTCATTGGGAATCAACTTGGCTACACGATCAGGATCTTCATAAGCCATACCTAAAACACGACCAATGTCGCGCACTGCTACTCTAGCCTCCATTCTTCCGAAAGTAATCACAGCTGCGACGTGATCTTCACCGTATTTTTTAGCCACATAATTAATGACTTCATCACGTTTGATATCTGCAAAGTCCATATCAATATCAGGTGGTGTAGGACGTTCTGGGTTAAGAAAGCGTTCAAATGGCAAACCATGTTCCAATGGATTGAGAGTGGTGATGTTAAGAGCATAAGAAACTACTGAACCAGCTGCACTTCCTCTACCTGGACCAACCGCAATACCTTGATTTTTAGCCCAGTTCACAAAATCTTGAGTGATTAAAAAATAAGCTGGATAACCCTTGCCATTAATAATGCCAATTTCATATTCCAACCTTTTTTCAATTTCTGGAGTAATTTTGCCGTACTTTTTCTTCGCTCCTTCAAAACTTAGCTTATGCAAATAAGATTCATAAGTTTCACCTTTGGGTAATTCATAACTTGGGAAAATAAGATTGCCAGTAGGAATTTCCAAATTACAACGCTCAGCGATTTTAATTGTATTTTCAATTGCTTCGGGAAGATCACTAAAAAGTTCCACCATTTCTTCTGTAGATTTTAAATAAAAATCTGGTTTATCCACCATTTTCATTCTTTTGGTGTCAGAAATGAGTTTGCGAGTTTGAACACATAAAAGTGCATCTTGAGCTTCTGCATCTTCTTTTTCTAAATAATGAACATCATTGGTGGCAACTAAAGGTAAATTTAATTGACGAGCGGTTTGTATTAGTTTTTCTCTTAAGATTTTTTCCTCTTCAATATGAGGATGATTTTGAATTTCTACATAAAAGCGATCTTTAAAAATTTTTTGATATTTTTTAAAAATCTCTAAAGCTTTTTGATCTTTATTATCCAAAAATAAACGACTAGTTTGACTGCTCATGCAACCACTTAGTAAGATGACTCCTTCACTATATTTTTCTAAAGTTTCATCATCGATACGTGGTTTGTAAGAAAAACCTTCAAAATTGGCGATGGTCACCATTTTCATTAAATTTTTATAACCAATATAATTTTCTGCCAATAAAGTTAAATGAAACTGATCAGAACCAACACGAATTTGTTTATCAAAACGAGAATTTTTAGCTACGTAAACTTCAACTCCAACAATGGCTTTAACGCCTTCTTTTTTACATTCATTATAAAAAGCAATATTGCCATACATATTACCGTGATCAGTAATAGCGACGGCTGTTTGTTTTAAATCTTTGACTTTTTTGATTAAATCAGTAATTTTACTTAAACCATCCAACATGGAATATTCAGTGTGAACATGCAGATGAACAAAATTTTGCTTAGACATATCTCTCGAGAAAAGTCTAGCATTAATAAAGGCAAATGTAAAACAGAGTTATAAATAAATGAAATTAAAAAGCTCTACTGTGTATTAATAAATATCGACGTCCATTGTCTGTGGAAAAAATTTTAAGATTGCCACAAAGTGCTAAGTTTCTATTTAAATATTCTAAACCAACGGAATCAACATATTTGGAAACGATATCTGTTATATCAATAGGAAAGCTTTTGTTTGCTTCAGTTAGTTTTAATAACTGTTCTACCAAACCCTCGTGAGATTCTGAAGAAGCGATCTTGCCTTCAGTTTCAGTATCGTGTGAAAAAGCTTCAGTCATAATAATGACCTTTCTATAGCTTAAAAAGCTATTAGTTTTCAAATTGTAGTTGATGTATGAAGATTTTTCAATTTTATGACTAATTAAATTAGGAAGGTTTTTAAAACTTCTCTAACTTGATTAACGTCGGCTTTTTTACCAATTTTTTGCATTATTTGTCCAATTAAAAAGCCAATTACCGCAGTTTTTCCTGCTTTGTATTTAGTTACTGCGTCTTGATTATTTTCTAAAACTTTTTGAATAAGAGATTGTAGTTCTGCTTTATCAATTGTTTCGCTAGTTGAATTAGTTTTAAATCTTTTAACAACTTCACTGGCTGGTTCCGTAAATTCAAATTCAATTTTTTTGTTGATTAAGCTATTTATTATTTTTTGGCAATCTAAGTTTTCTTTTTGAGCGACTTTTAAAATTTCTTCAAAAAATTCAGATTTTTGTTTATTTATAGTCAATTCTTGAGCCACTTTTTCGCTAATACCATAATTTTTAACAAGGCGTATGGCTTTGACACTGGGTAATTCTGGCAGTGTAGCACGAATTTTCTCAATTTCTTCCGTTGTAAATTCAATTGGTGGTAAATCTGGATCTGGAAAGTAGCGATAATCAGCCGCATCTTCTTTAGTTCTTTGTGAAAAAGTCTTTGAAGTAGCCGGATTATAACCACGAGTTTCTTGAATTGGTTTTTCTCCGTTTTGTAAAATTTCTGTTTGACGAATCACCTCATAATTAATGGCAGATTCAAGAAATTTAAAAGAGTTAATATTTTTACACTCAACTTTATAATCAGGTAATTCTTGATGCCCTTCTTTGCGCAAAGAAATATTGGCTTCGAGTCTCATACCACCTTTTTCCATATCACAATTAGCGATATCTAAATAGCGCATGATCTGACGTAATTTTTGTCCATATTCTTTGGCTTGAATAGCAGAAATAATGTCTGGTTCAGTGACGATTTCTACTAGAGGAACACTGCTACGATTAAAATCAATTAAAGTAGCTTTTTCTAATTTGCCATCACCATCTAAATCAATTTCTTGATGAGAAAGTTTGGCGGTATCTTCTTCAAGATGAATGCGGTGGATACGCACACGGCCCTCTGTAGTGTCGATGTAACCATCATAACAAAAAGGAATATCGTATTGGCTAATCTGATAACCCTTAGGTAGATCTGGGTAAAAATAATTTTTACGGTCAAATTTAGAAAAAAGATTAATTTTACAGTTAAGTGCCAAACCTAATTTAATTGTCCACTCAATTGCTTGACGATTGGCCACTGGTAAAGCTCCTGGCATACCTAAACAAACTGGACAAGTGTAAATATTTGGCTCTTTGGCACCAAAAGGATTGTTTTTGCAGGAACAAAACATTTTAGATTTGGTTTTTAGTTCAGCGTGAACCTCTAGTCCACAAACGAGTTTGTATGGCATTATCTGTTCCTCCATGAATTCCATTTGCTGTTTTTTTCAAAAGCATCAGCAATTTTAATCACTAAATCCTCTCGCCACATTGGGGCGATGAAATTAGCACCAAGGTAAAGATTGGTTTTTTCATCACGATAAAAAGGAACACTAACTCCTGGTAAACCAGTAATCGAACTAGCTTCAAGTAGCATATCTTCCAACTCACCAAACATTGGTGAACTAAAAGAAGCTCCAACCTCTTTAGCAAAAGAAGGTGAAGTGGGCGAAACTAAAACGTCATATTTTTTAAATAATTCTTTGTAATTATTTAAATAAAGAGTGCGTACTTTTTGTGCTAAGTTGTAGTAACGATCAGCATAACCTTTAGTTAAAGTAAAAGTACCAAGCATGATGCGTCTCTTACCCTCGTCTCCAAAATTAGAACGATCTTTGCCATAGCGAATACCATCATAACGAGCCAAATTACTACTCACTTCAGCTCTCTGCACCACGGTATAAACGCCAATAGCATGATGAGGATCCATGGCTTGAACAATATCTATCTCTGCTCCCATTTCTTTAAGAATATTTAATTCCTTCAGAAGTTTTTCGTTAGTTTCAGCAATTTCTTTAACATCTTGATAAATGACGCCAATTTTCATGCCTTTGATATTAAGACCCAAAAAACTGGTAAAATCAGGAGCCTTTTCTGGATTACTGGTACCATCTTTTTCGTCTGGTCCCGCAAAGGTATTGAGTAAGATACAAGCATCTTCAACGGTTTTAGCAATTGGTCCGGGACTGTCAGTAGAAGAAGCCATAGCTACTACACCAAAGCGACTCACCCTGCCGTAAGTTGGTTTTAAACCAACTGCTCCGCACCAAGCAGCGGGTTGTCTAATTGAACCAGCTGTTTCACTACCAATAGCAGAAATAGCTAAATCTCCGGCTACAGCAGCAGCGCTACCGCCAGAAGATCCTCCAGGTAAATGTTTAGGATTGCGAGGATTGAGTGTGCGACCATAATCGCTAGTTTCAGTTGAAGAACCATGGGCCCAAGCATCCATGTTGGTTTTACCATAAATAATTCCACCATTTTCTTTTAATCTTTTAGTAACAGTAGATTCATATTGAGGTAAAAAGCCATCTAAAACTTTTGATGAGGCGGTGGTTGGCAAACCTTTAGTGCAAAAATTATCTTTAACAGCAATTGGTAAGCCACGTAGTGGTTTATCTTTAACTTCTTTGGCTTTTTTTAAAGCCTCATCATCAACGCTTAAATAAATATTTAACTCTTTATTTTTTTCTTGATAAGCCACATCTAAATCATGATAAATTTCTTCAAGAGTGACTTCTTTCTTATCTAAAGCATCAATGCTTTCTTTAAGAGTCAATTCATTTAATTTCATCTTTAATTATCCTTATTATGTAAAACATATGGTACGACAAAATAACCATTATGAGTTTTATGAGCATTAGCCAAAGCTTCTTTTTGAGAAAAACTTTGTTCTTCTTTAACAATATCTTCACGAAAAACATTTTTAAAGCCAGTGACCTGATGAGTAATTTCCACTTTAGAAACACTAGCTTTTTTTAATTGATCCACTACTTGTAGAGTTTCGCTAAAATCATCAGCTAATTTGATACTTTCTTCTTCTCCAACAGGAATATTGGCTAATTGAGCAATGTGTTTTACTTGAGTATTATTGACTGACATCGTTGCTTAGTTTAGCACATTCTCGAGTTTAAATCGCTCTCATTTCTTGAAGTGCTTTAATTCTTTCCTCGACAGGCGGGTGAGTATTAAAAAGTTTGGCAAAAGCATGAGCTCTCTTAGTGTTTTTAAGCGGATTACTTATGTACAAATGAGCGGTGGCGTTATTGGCAACTTCCAGTGGCTCAGTATCTTGACTAATTTTACTCAAAGCCTTAATAAGTCCTTGAGGATTTTTAGTCATACTAGCTCCACTTGCATCAGCTAAAAATTCTCGACGACGAGAAATGGCTAATTGAATTAATTGAGCAATAATTGGTGAAAGAATAGCTAAAATTACCGCCACGATGGCAATGATGGCTCCCAATTGCCCATTATTATCATTATCTCTTTTTCTATTCCCACCCCAAAAGGACATTCTCATCATCCAATCAGCTAGCAAAGCAATCAATCCAACTAAAACAGACACAACAGACATAAGTAAAATATCGTAATTTTTAACGTGACTCATTTCATGAGCGACTACGGCTTCAACTTCGCTACGATTTAAACGACTTAACAAGCCAGTGGTAGCACAAACCACAGCGTGCTCAGGATTACGACCCGTGGCAAAAGCATTCATGGCGCTGTCTTCAATTATATAAAGTTTAGGCATGGGCATTTTTTGTCCTAAACAAATATTTTCAGTGACAGTATAAAAATCAAAAAATTCTTTTCTGTTAGCTTCTTTCGCTCCAGAAATACCAAGAATGATTTTGTCTGAGAAAAAATAACTGAAGAAAGAAGTTACTCCAGAAAAAATTAAAGCCCAAGCCACAATGTCTAAGGAATAACCAAAACCTTCTGCCATCAGATAAGAAGCTCCTACGATGAAAGCAATAAAAACAAAGATGATAAAGAAAGATCGTTGCTTGTTTTGCGCAACTAACTGATAGTGAGTCATAAACTTAGAGGTTTACTTTGGGGCTTTTTTCCTCTTCACTACTGACTTCCATGTGAGCTCCAGTAGTTGAAGTGACAATGCCTTTTTCTTCTTGAAAACCGAATAATTTAGCAATTAAGTTAGAAGGAAAAACAACTAATTTTTCATTGAAACTTTGAGATAAATCAATTACGCTACGACGTGCATAAGTCAATTTATCTGCAGTATCAGTCAATTCATCCATGAATTTAGTAATAGCTTCATTGGCTTTTAATTCTGGATTGCTTTCTACCACCACTTGAATTTGTGGAATTAAATTTTGAATTTTAGCTACTGCTTGATCAATGTCTTTAGCTGAGCCAGAGGCATCAGCTTTAGCGACTGATTGACGAGCTTCAGTTAACATTTTGTAAATGCCTTGTTCATGTTTAAGTTGGCCTTTAACAGCAACTTCTAAATTAGGAATAAGACCTGCTTGGCGCTTCAATTGATTGCCGATTTCTTGAATACTGGCTTTAATTTGAGTTCTGAGAGTTTGTAGAGAATTGTAGATTCCAATCACGTAGAAGAAAACTACAGCTAAAACAATTAAGACGATTATCATAATGTCCTTTTTTATATATTAATGAGTTTTTATTGTAGCATTTTTGTGCAAATTTGTCTTCTTTTTTATATCTAAAATAACTGCTGACAAAAAAAGCATTTTTGTTTATAATAAGAGCCTTGAAGATAAGGCCTCGTGGTGTAGTGGTTAACATGTCTCCCTGTCACGGAGAAGATCGTCGGTTCGATCCCGATCGAGGTCGCCAAAATATTTATGCCAAGATTTTCTGAACCTTCCCCAAAAGCATATAATCAAAAATTTTATAATGAATTAATTGAAGAAGGTCATTCTCATCTTGATGCTGTTAAAATTGCTTCTACCGAAATGGATGGTGCTGACGAAAATGCAGATGGAACTATTAACTCTAAACAAACAGCTTGTAATGTCTTGCGTTATGCAGAAACACTAGCTCCTTCTACTGAAGCCCAACAAGCTGGCCGTATAGCCAAAGAAGCAGCAGAAGCAGAAGCCAAAAAATTAGGTTTTCCTGACTTAAAAACTTATTATCAAAGTTTAGGTTTAGACACAGAAGACATCTAAATTTTTCAAAGTTCTTTAATTTGATTTCCCGTCATTACGGTGTAGTTTGTTATAATGCCTGTTGATAACAGCGACCGTAGTTCAGCGGTAGAATGCGAACTTCCCAAGTTTGAGGTGAGGGTTCGACTCCCTTCGGTCGCTCCATTAAATAAGTGCTAGAATTTAAATGCCAAAGTAGCTCAGTTGGTAGAGCAACGGTATCGTAAACCGTCGGTCGTGGGTTCGACTCCCACCTTTGGCTCA
>CAZBVY010000003.1:7950-34105 GCA_964495475.1 uncultured Pseudomonadales bacterium | reverse complement strand
TGGCGGACAGAATTATAGAGCTGGAAGATGGCAATATCATTTCTGATAAATTAGTGAAGAAAAATAAAAAATAGAAAGAAAGTATCTTTATGAGAAAAATTATTAATAAAACTAGAATGATAGCTTTTATTGTAACGATATTATCTACAATTCCATTATTTCTTAGTTATCTCACTGATTCACAACCAAAAAATGAATTAGTCACTCATTTGCATGTTTGGTTTGGATTAATCTTCATAGTTATGTCAGTTGTAAGTATGTTATTGGAAAAAAATAAATAACTTATAGGAAGTTATTTATTTATCGCAATAACAAGCACTTAACCCTTTTACAGGCTGTTGAAACGAAAAATGTTCAAATCATGGATATTTGGCAAGCACCATCAACCCATTTAGCGGTATTAGACGGGTCTGTCAGAACTTTTCGATCGTTGCGGAGGTGACAGGATTCGAACCTGTGAAGCCGTGAGGCTCTAGTTTTCAAGACTAGTGCAATTGACCGCTATGCGACACCTCCTTTTAAAGTTTGAATTTCAAAGATCAGGGCTAGATTATATCAGTTTAAGTTAGATTTTACAGTAAAAAAGCCTCTCCAATACAATTCTAAAATCGTGTATATTAGATGATGATGTTTGAAAAAGTCAAAGCTGCCCTTTTTGGCAATCAGATGGAAGAAAAACTAGGTCCTCCTGATCATATGGATGATCAATTTGCGGATGATCAGGTGAGTAGTGTACGTATGCCTGGTCAAGTTAAGATGGAAAAATCTAGAGTAGCACCTGGTTTTTATAGACCCATTCCAGAAGAAATTTTGGTTGAATGGAATGCACCCGCCAGACCTTTTAAAAAACGTAATCGTCAATTTTTTAGCACAATTATCATTATTGCGATCTTAGTTTCTTTAATTTTATTTTTTGCTGGTCAAGTGCTTCCAGTGGCAGTAGTAATCTCAGTGGTTTTTTTAGTTTATGTTACCGCTGTGGTTCCTCCTCAAAATTTACACTATAAGCTCACCAATTATGGAATTTATGTAGAAAAAGAAGCTTTTTCTTGGTTAGGAATGGGCAGATTTTGGTTTGATGAAAAAGCCGGGCAGAAAGTTTTAGAAATTGAATTACATGGTTTTCCCGGCAGACTAACTTTTGTTTTAATAGATGGTCAAACCCCCAGATCAGAAGACTTGGAAAGAGTTTTGTCAGAGGTTCTAATTAAAGAGAAGCCTTCTCTTAGTTCTTATGAAAAAGTGGCTGGATGGCTTAAAGACAAAATTCCCTTGGAGTAAACTTTTCTTTTTTTTGTTATTATTAGTATATGAACAAAGTAGATCTAGTTAGTGTTTGGTCAACGACAATTGATAAAAAATTGCGACTTTCTCTTTTATTTTCTTTTTTAATCTTTTTTATACCAGCTTTTGTGCATCAACAATTCCTGACTGGTCCTATCATCAATGCTCTATTGATTTTGTCTTTTTTATATTTAGGTAAAAACAAAGCGCTTTTCTTGGCTCTGATTCCTAGCACAGTGGCTTTATCTAGAGGTCTATTACCTTTAACTTTGGCGCCTATGGTGCCATTTATTATGATTAGTAATTGTCTTTATTTACTAACCTTTGCCAAATTACAAACAAATAGTCAGATTAAAAACTTTATAGCAATTTTTTTGTCAGCCATTATTAAATCAGCTTTTTTGTTTATTGTTTCCAAGTTATTAATGGAAAGTATGCTAGTCGCTCCCCTTGCTTCAAAAATTGCAGTGATGATGTCTTGGCCTCAATTATGGACAGCCATCTTAGGTGGTGTTTTGGCTTTATTAATTGATAGTGGTTTGAAAAAAAAGTATGTCAGAGAGTAATTTATTAACTAAGATTGAAGAAGCTGGGCTAGTTGGTCGCGGTGGAGCTTCTTTTCCGGTTCATTTGAAATGGCAACGCATTAAATCTCTTAGTAATCCTAAAAAATATGTAGTTTGCAATGCTAGTGAAGGTGAGCCTGGTGTTAAAAAAGATTTTCATGTTTTGAAAAATTTTACCGCGGAAGTTTTCAAAGGCATGCTTCTGACCATGGACTTTTTAGAAAGCAAAGAAGCTTATCTTAATATTAATCAAAATTATTATCGAGAACTTAAAGAAAAAATTGATCCCTTGATAGCTATCTGTCAGAAAAAAGGCTATCTCATCAATATTTTTGAAGAAGAGCCAAGCTATATTGGTGGGGAAACAGGAGCTTTATTAAATGCTATTGAAGGGAAAAAAACTGAACCGCGTTCTTCTTCTCCAAGCCCTTCACTGACAGGTATTTTTGGTTGTCCAACTTTAGTTCACAACGTAGAAACTTTTTATGATGTAGCTAAAGTGGCTGACGGCACTTTTAAAGCAACTAGATTTTCTACACTTATTGGAGTGAAAAATCCAGGAGTTTATGAAGTGTTAAATACTCAAAAAATAGCTGAGATCTTAAGAGAAACTAATAACTATCCAGATTTTACATTTTTTGTGCAGGTAGGTGGTGGAGCCAGTGGCGAGATACTTACGGCAGAACAAGCCGAAAATCATGAATTAATTGGTTGTGGATCGATTGAGGTTTTTGCTTTAGAAACCAAACCTCAAGAATTTTTGAGTAAACTTTTTAGTTTTTATGCCAAAGAGAGTTGTGGTAAATGTACGCCTTGTCGTGATGGTTCTTGGCAATTGAAAAAAATTATCACGGAGCTCGAACAAAACAGTGAAATTCCTTGGAATAAAATTTCTCCAATCATTCAGGCGATGGATAAATCTTCTTTCTGTGATTTAGGTCGTTCGATTGCCTTACCAGTTAGAAGTTATGCCAAAAATATCTTAGGAATAGAAGTTTAATATGTCTAAAATGGTGACGATATATATTGACGAACAAGCTTACCAGGTTGAAGAAGGCAAGAGTGTTTTGCAAATTGCCTTGGAAAATAAAATTGATATACCTCATCTTTGTTATCATGAAGATTTACCAATTGAGGCCAACTGTCGCTTATGTTTAGTGGAAAGTGAAGGTAAAACCACTACTTCTTGCACTCTTAAAGCAAGCGAAGGTATAAAGATTAACACTAAAAATGAAGAATTAGTAAAAATTCGCCATGAAAATTTAAGTTTGCTTTTGGCTTCTCATAAGAAAAATTGTCCAAAGTGTCAACAAAACCAACCCTGCCCAGCTTTTGCTCTAATGCAAAAATATGGTGTAACTGGTGAAGAATATGAACGTAAAATGTTGGATCTAGCAATTCATAAAATGGGTAGTGCAGCTGAATTTGATCCCAATCTTTGTGTTAAATGTGGTCGTTGCGTCAATGTTTGTGCGGATATAGGCATTAACTTTTTGAAAATTGAAGATAGTAGTGTTAACGCGCATTTGACTTATAGTGAAAATCCTAAAATAGACTGTATTTATTGCGGTCAATGCACTGTACATTGTCCAGTTAATGCTATTCGCGAACAAAGCCATTTAAAGCAAGTTGAAGCAGTTCTAGACGATCCAGATAAAATTGTCATTGCTCAAATGGCTCCCTCAGTTCGTGCCAGTATCGGTGAAGAATTTGGTTTAAAACCAGGAATTAACTTGGAGAGAAAAATGTTTACAGCTTTGCGTCAATTAGGTTTTGACAAAGTCTTCGATGTTAATATGGGTGCGGATATTACTACTCTGGTTGAAGCTCAAGAATTAACCGAAAGATTAAAGAAGAAATTTGCCGGTGAAGAGACTGTTCTACCAATGTTCACCTCCTGTTGTCCAGGATGGGTGAAATTTTTAGAATTTTACTACGCAGAAATGATTCCTCATTTAACTACTGCTCGTTCACCACAAATTCATTCTGGAGCTGCTTATAAAACTTGGTGGGCAGAGAAAGCCGGGATTGATCCTAGTAAAATTATAGTAGTTTCAATCATGCCTTGTACGTCTAAAAAATATGAAGCAGAAATGGAAAAATTAAAGTTTGAATTAAAAGGTTTGAAACTAAAACCAGTGGATTATGTTTTAACTACGAGAGAAATAGCCGTTCTACTTAAAAAAAATCAAATTGATTTACCCAAGTTAACTGATAGCGAAGCTGACAGTGAAGGTGAATATAGTGGTGCAGCTGCTATTTATGGTGCTTCTGGTGGAGTGATGGAGTCAGCCTTACGTAGTACGGCACGTATTTTAACTGGTCAGGAATTACCTAAAATTGATCTGGAAGAAGTACGTGGTATGAAAGGTATTAAGCGTGCCACGATCAAAATTGGAGAGCGAGAAGTTAAAGTGGCAGTAGTTGCTACCGCTAGAAACGCACGCAATATTTTGGAAGAAATTAAAAAAGGTAGGGCAGATTACGATTACATCGAATTTATGGCTTGCCCAGGGGGTTGTATTGGCGGAGGTGGACAGCCTTTAACCAGTACTCATGCCATTATTAAGAAGCGCATTGCTGGTTTATACGACATAGATCAAAAGAAAAATCTTCGTCGCGCTCATGAAAATCCAGTAGTTCAAGAATTTTTTAAATACTTAGCTACTAAGCCTTCACTCGCTCAAGAAATACTGTATACTAACTACTCGGCAAAAAAGAAATTTGAATAATAAAGAAAATGTTTATGAAAAAAATATTTAAAAAAATTGTGACTTTTTTGAAAAGAAAATGGAAGCTTTTACTACTTATTTTAGTGATATTGGCAATCATTTTTGGTTTTTTACAGAGTCGAAATAAAAGTCAAGTTCAATTAAATTTTATTAGTCCTATTAGAAAAGATTTAGTTTCTAGTATTACTATTTCTGGTCGTGTGGATGCCAAAGAAAAAGCTCAATTACGCTTTGTTACTGGAGGTAAATTAGTTTATCTAGGTGCTAAACAGGGTGATACAGTTAAAAAATGGCAAAGTTTAGCCACGATTGATCGCAGTACATTGCAAAAACAGATGGATCAAAACCTAAATCTTTATATGAAAGAAAGATATGATTTTGAGGATACCAAAGATGATATTAAAGATCGTACCTTAGATACACAAGAAACTAGAGATGTAGCTAAACAGCAATATGATTTAGAAAACCAAGTTTTAAATGTCGAAATTCAAAATATTGCTATTGCTAACACTACAATTTATGCACCTTTTGAAGGCATTTTGACAGTTGTTCCAACCAATGTGACTGGAGTACAACTTTTGGCCACTGATTACTTTGAATTAGTTAATCCAAAAACCTTGATTTTTCGAGCAGCTATCGATGAAATTGATATGCACCGCATTACTAAAGGCCAAAGTGGACAGATTATTTTAGATGCTTATGATGGTGAACAAATTGATACATATATTTCTTATGTTTCTTACACCAGTAATGAATCTTCTTCTGGCACAGTCTTTTTAGTAGAGTTTCCTATCGATAGCCAAGATATGGAAAAATATCGCATTGGTATGAATGGTGATGCTTTAATTAAAATTGAAGAAAAGAAAAATGTACTTACTGTTCCTTTAGATGCTATTAGCGAAAGAGACGACAGGGTTTTTGTTAGTGTCAAAGCTGATAACGAAGAAGGTTTTGAAGAAAGAGAAATTAAAGTAGGATTGGAAAGTGAAGACGAGATAGAAGTTCTTGAGGGTTTAAATGAAAACGATCAAGTGCTTCTACCTGAATAGTTTTACCAAAAATCATTTATGTTACTTCGTTTAAACAAAGTTTCTAAAAACTATAAAATCGGCGATACCGTAATTCACGCTTTGGATAAAATTTCTTTGCAAGTTAAAGATAAAGAATTTCTCGCCATCATGGGTCCTTCTGGATCTGGTAAATCAACTTTTCTACAGGTAGCGAGTATGTTGGCAGAACCTTCAAATGGAGAAATTTTTCTTAATGATGTTGAGGTTTCAGCTTACAATGAAATTCAACGCGCTCATCTACGTAATAAACAAATTGGTTTTATTTTTCAATCTTTTAATTTGCTAGCTAGAACTTCTGCTTTAGACAATGTTCTATTACCCATGTTCTATGCAGGTGAAAAAATTGATTCCCATGAAGTTAAGCAAAAAGCGAAAGATATGTTAGATCGAGTAGGACTTGGAGATCGTTTACACAATACTCCAGCACAGCTTTCTGGTGGTCAACAACAAAGAGTAGCAATTGCTAGGGCTTTAATCAATGATCCGTCCTTAATTTTTGCTGATGAACCAACTGGGAACTTAGATTCTAAAAGTGGTGAAGATATTAAAAAAATTCTCAAAGATCTTAATAAAGAAGGTAAAACAATCATCATGGTTACTCATGAAGAAGATGTGGCAGATATTGCCAAGAGACACATTGTTTTTAAAGATGGTAAAGTTTTAAGTGACGATCATAAATCATGAAAATAAGTTCAGTTTTTCCACTAGCGATCAAATCAATTCTACTTAATAAGTCTAGATCTTTTTTAACGATGTTGGGCGTCATTATTGGTGTTGGTTCAGTAGTTCTGTTAACCAGTATTGGCACTGGTTTACAAGCTTATGTAACTGATCAATTTGCCAGTTTAGGAACTAACATACTTTATGTAGTACCAGGTAATCCTTTTGGTGAAAATGGTGGCTTTGGTGGTGAGACTACAATGATTGAAAGTACCAGGCCAGTTTTAAAAAGAAGATTTTATAATCAAGTGATACGCAATAATAGAGATTTGATTAAAGACGGAGTGGTTACAGGAGTTAATGTTGCTGAAGCTAAATATAAACAAACCAGTAAAAAAGCCACTCTTTATGGTGTAACTAGTTCTTATGAAACTGTTTATAACACCAAAGCGGAAATCGGTAGATGGTTCAATAAAACAGAAGAAGAAAAAAGTGAGAGAATTATTCTTTTAGGGCCAACCATTGCCGAAGAATTATTTGGTCAAGTTGATCCAATTAACAAAAAAGTGTTACTCAATGGACAATCTTATAAAGTCATTGGTGTTCTTGAAGAAAAAGGTGGGGGTTTTGGCGGACCCAGCTTTGATAGTTATATTTATATTCCTTTAGAATCTCTTTTCAAATATTTTGATACTGAATTAATTGATTCTTTTATTTTTGAAGTTAGAGATAAAGAACAAATTAAAGAAGCTATTTCAGCCATAGAAGAAACCATCGGTAAAGAACTTAAAGAAGATGAATTTTCTGTTTTTGATCAATCTCAATTATTATCAACAATTAATAGTATTTTGGGAATGTTAACGGTTGGTTTAGGTGGTATATCAGCCATTTCTTTAGTGGTAGGAGGAATTGGCATCATGAACATCATGTTGGTTTCAGTGACAGAGCGTACTAGGGAAATCGGTTTGCGCAAAGCTTTGGGGGCCACTCCTAACTTTATTTTGGCACAGTTTTTAACCGAAGCAGCCATGCTTTCAATTATTGGTGGTTTGATTGGTTTAGCGATTGCTTATTTAGGTTCGTTAGCACTACAACCATATTTTCCAGCCAAGGTAACTATGGAAGCGGTTGTGTTAGCTTTTGGAGTTTCAACTGCGGTTGGTTTAATTTTTGGCGTCGCTCCAGCCAAAAGAGCAGCCAAACTCTCTCCAATTGAAGCTCTACGTTACGAATAATCCATTTAAACAATTTTTAATTGTTTGGCAATTTTGTATAACGCATTAATAAAATCATCGATGTCTTGTTTGGTGTGTGAAGCACTAAGTTGTACGCGAATTTCATCACGACCTTTTGGCACAACAGGATAATTAATATTAGTAATTAAAAACCCTTGTTGATACATGGCTTCAGTTAGATCTCTAGTTTTAGCAGTATCACCAATCAAAACTGCTTGAATAGGATGAATAGAATTGGCAGCAAATTTAAATCCCTTATTTTTCAATTCTTTTTTCAAATAAATTAAATTTTTCGCCAAAGTTTCTAACATTTTTTTGCCTTCATCAGAAACTACAACGTCCAAAGCAGCGCTAGCTGCAGAAGCACATCCCGGTGAAATAGAATTGGAATAAATATAGGTGGCAGCCGATTCTCGTAAATAATCTATAATGGTTTGATTAGCAACAACGTAACCCCCATCTGCTCCAAAACCTTTACCCAAAGTACCAATTAAAACATCAGCTTTAGTATTGGTAACTTCTTCTGTGCCTCGACCTGTTTTGCCAAAAGCCGCTACTCCATGGCAATCATCGACAATCAATAAGATACCTTCTTTGAATTTATCATCATATTGATCAATTACAGCGCGTAAGGCTTTAAGATCTTGATATTCTCCCAACATACTAAAAACGCCATCGGTAATCACGACTACCCTCTGAAATTTATTCAAATTTTGTTTAAGAATTTCTTCTAAAGAATTAGCATCCAAGTGTTTAAAAATTAATTTAGCTTCACTACTTAGATTGGCTAAACGTACGCCATCAATAATACTACGATGGTTTAGTTCATCGGAAATAACCAGCGTGTCTCCACTGATTAGAGAATCTTTGTTTTGACCTTTGACAAGACTAAAAATAACTGCCAGATTGGTTGCAAAAGCAGAAGAAAAAATCATCGCATCATCTCTACCATGAAAAGTAGCTAACTTTTTTTCTAATTGGCGATGAACAGCAAAAGATCCAGAAATGAAACGCACTGCCCCTGGTCCAGTGCCTAATTTTGTAGTGGCTTCATGCTCAGCTTTTTTAAGTGATGAATGATGACGCAAGCCGAGATAATCATTGGAATTAAAAATACTCACAGGTTTACCATCAATGATGGCTTTAGGAGATGGATCATCATTAAAATCTTCTATCAAATGTTCAAATCTTTTAGAAACAGCTGCTTGATCAATACGGGCAACTTCTTTTTTTAAAGAAGCAAAAAAATTCTTTTTAGACATTTTTTAACCTTTCTTTGACTCCTTCATAAAGAGCTAAAGTCATTTTGTTTAAATCGAACTCTTCTTGCCAATGCCAATCTTCTCGTGCTTTTGAATCATCAATGGTTTGTGGCCAACTTTCAGCAATTTGTTGGCGATTATCTGGTTTATAAGTAACCTGAAAATTAGGAGCAATTTTTTTAATTTCAGCTACTAATTCCGCCGGAGTGAAACTAATCGCAGTAAAATTATAGCTGGTTCTAACAGTAATATTTTCACTGGGAGCTTCCATGAGAGCAATTGTTCCTTTGATTGCGTCATCCATATACATCATGGGTAAACGGGTATTTTCTTTCAAAAAACATTCATAACTATTATTTTTAATCAGTCCATAAAAAATATGAATGGCATATTCAGTGGTGCCATCTCCAGGATCAGCTTTATAACCATTGAGTCCTGGATAGCGCAAACTTCTGACGTCTACACCATATCTTTTGAAGTAATACTGACAAAGCAACTCTCCAGTAACTTTACTAACTCCATAAATGGTACTGGGTTCTAAACTAGTATGTTGAGGAACATTTTCTTTGGGAGTGGTTGGTCCAAAAGCAGCAATAGAACTTGGCCAAAATACTTTAATCTTGTGATCTTTGGCAATATCCAAAATATTTTTTAAACCACCAACATTTACATCCCAAGCTAAATCTGGTTGTTTTTCTCCACCGACGGAAAGTAAACCAGCTAAATGATAGATTGTGCCGACGTCGTATTTTTTAACCAGAGCTTGCATGGCAGAAATATCACGCACGTCTCCTTGTTCTAAAATTCCTTGAAAATTATTATTAATGGTCTGTCTACCTAGGGCGACAACATTATCTTGACCATATTTTTTTTGTAGTTCTAAAACCAAATCGCTACCAACTAATCCAAAAGCTCCAGTTACCAAAATACGTTTCATACAAACCTTTCTTTTTTAGTATAGCAATTGTAAAAAGTCGGAGAGACAGGACTCGAACCTGCGACCTTACGCACCCCATGCGTACGTTCTAGCCATCTGAACTACTCTCCGTATTAAAGATCTTGATTTTGATTCTACCTTAAATTTTAGTAATTTAAACATGCTTCGTCTTTCACAAATTTAAAATAGATCACACTTGTTGTAACCTACGTCTTTTATATTTAAATTAATTTAATTATGTTAAAAATTAAAAAAGCGAAGAAAAGGCAAAAACTGCTAGTTAAAAAAATGTAAAAAATAGCATATAAAGAGTACATAAATAAAAAACATAAGAAAGGAGCAAGTTAGATTTTTAGCTAAAAATCTAACTTACAAAGATATGCCTAAAAAGAAAGCAGATGAAGTTTTAGAAAAAGTTCCAGATAGTGGAAAAAGACAAGCTGTAGAAATTGCTATGCAACAAATTGATAAACAATTTGGCAAGGGTTCGATCATGAGACTTGGCGAATCACTTAAAAATATGCCAAAAATGCCAGTCATTTCTACTGGCTCTTTATCACTCAATATGGCTTTGGGAGTAGGTGGTTTTCCAAAGGGTAGAATTATTGAAATTTATGGTCCAGAAGCTTCTGGTAAAACCACTCTTTGTTTACATGCGATCGCTGAAGTACAGAAATATGGTGGAGTGGCAGCTTTTATCGATGTAGAACACGCTTTGGATCCCGTTAGAGCAGAAAAAATTGGCGTTAACTTAGAAGAAGTTTTAATTTCTCAGCCAGACTATGGTGAACAAGCTTTAGAAATTGCTGAGACTTTAGTTAGATCTGGAGGAGTTGATTTAGTGATTGTAGATTCAGTAGCTGCTTTAGTTCCTAAATCAGAAATAGAAGGTGACATGGGTGATCATCAAATGGGTACTCAGGCTCGTTTAATGTCTCAAGCAATGCGTAAATTAACGGCTACTCTTAATAAGACCAAGACTACTATCATTTTTACTAATCAAATTCGTATGAAAATTGGTGTAATGTTTGGTAGCCCAGAAACTACTACGGGTGGTAATGCCCTGAAATTTTATGCTTCTTTGCGTTTAGATATTCGCAAAATTGCCAATATTCAAGAAGGTGACAAGGTAGTTGGTAGTCGTCATCGCGTAAAAGTGAAAAAGAATAAAGTAGCTCCTCCATTCAAACAAGCTGAGTTTGACATGAATGATTATGGTATTTCCAGAGAGGGTGATGTAGTTGATATTGGTACAGAGATGGGAGTGATTGAAAAATCTGGAAGTTTCTATAAATATAATGGAGAAACTATTGCTCAAGGCAGAGAAGCTGTTAAAGATAAATTTAAAGAAGATAAAAAACTGATGAAAGATATTGAACAAGCCATTTGGAAGAAAATCCAGGAGGAATAAGTTTTGGTAATCAGCCGTTACTTTGACTTTTGAGCCATTTTTTACTATAATGGCACCAGTATTTGTTAAATTTATTATTTAGTAAAAAGAAGCTAATAGCTTTAGAATTGATCGCAATATTTTTTGGAATCTTAAATTTTATTATCAGTATGCAGAATCTTTATCTGACACCAATAAATTAAGCCTTCGTTTCCCCATATTTTTATAGGGAATTTTCTAAATGCAGTCTAGCTTGTTTTTACCTAACGGAAGGTAATCATGTCATTTTTTAGTAATTTATCCACGCTGTTTTCAGTTGAAGACGAAGCTAAGAAGAAAGTTAATGGAGGAGGTAAATCTTCTTTTATTAAACCTCATCATCAAGCAAAATCTCTCAAACAAGAAAAACCAGTTAAACCCACAGCTCCTTCACCTGCTATGCAGGCCAGTGCCAATTCTCTTTTAGATAAAGCTAGGGCTGAAGCTGATTCGATCATCCGTGATTCTAGATCAAAAGCTAGAGAGATCATTGTTGAAGCCAAAGATGAATCTTTGGAAATTAGATCCAAAATAGAAAAAGAAACTCGTCGCATCGAACAAGAATTAGCTAATCAACAACGTGAGTTGCAGAACAAATTAGATAAAATTGATTTTCGTTATGAGCAAATCACTCAAAAAGAAGAACGTATTGATCAACTCAAAGAAGAGTTGGAGAAGCAAAAAGTAGCTTTGGAAGCTAGTAAAGCCAAAACTCTCCAAAAGCTAGAAGAAGTTTCTGGCTATTCTAAAGACAAAGCTAAAGAAGTTTTGTTTGAAGGTTTAGAGAAAAAATTGAGTCGCGATTTGGCTAAAATGGTAGCTCAAAAGGAAGAAGATGCCAGACTCGATGCTGATGAAAAAGCTCAAGAAATCTTAATTGATGTTATGCGCCATGGAGCTACTGATTATGTAGCTGAATACACCATTTCTGTGGTCAACATTCCTTCGGAAGAAATTAAGGGCAAAATCATTGGTAAGGGTGGACGTAATCTCCACACTTTTGAACGTTGCACTGGTACAGAAATTGATTTGGATTCTTCACCAACAGAAATCAAATTATCTTCTTTTGATCCAGTTCGTCGCGAAATCGCTCGTGTTTCCATGGAACGCTTAATTAAAGATGGTCGTATTCAACCAGCTAGAATTGAAGAAATTGTGGCTAAAGTAGAGCAAGAAATTGAAAGAATTACTTTCGATGCTGGTAAAAAATTGGCTCATGAAGTTGGTGTTTATAATATTCCAAATGGTTTAATTTCCATGTTGGGTCGTTTTAAATATCGTTTTTCATATGGTCAAAACATGATTAAACACACCATTGAAGAAACCAAAATGGGTACCAAAATCGCCCATGAGTTAGGTTTAGATGTTAATACAGTTAAATTAGGTTGTTTGTTACATGATATTGGTAAAGTTTCAGACAATCATGATGAAAGCCATGTTCAGGCTGGTGTCAGAATTGCTAAACAATACAATATGCCACAAGAAGTTATTAACTGTATTGCTCAACATCATGAAGATGAAGCTTTTTCTAGTCCAGAATCAATGGCAGTTTATATTGCCGATGCTATTTCAGGTGCTAGACCAGGAGCTCGTTATGAAAATCACGAAGATTACATCAAAAGATTATCTGATTTAGAAGCAATTGCTATGTCTTATGAAGAAGTTAAACAGGCTTATGCCATTCAAGCAGGTAGAGAATTAAGAGTGCTTTTGCTTCCAGAGAAAAGCAAAGACGACGATGTTACCGTGCTTGCCAACAAGATTCGCGACAGAGTGCAAAAAGAAGTCATTGTTCCAGGAAATGTGACTGTTACCGTCATTAGAGAATTTCGTGAACAAGCCGTTACTAAATAAATTAAAAATAAGGTAGAATTAAAAATATATGAGTAGTTTTTTATTAGCTAGTCAACTTTTTGTTTCCGTTGTTTTAGTCAGTTTAATTTTATTACAGCCTGGTTCTGATGGAGGTAAAGGTATGTTTGGTGGTGGTGCAGGAGAAAATTATCACACTCGCAAAGGAGTAGAGAAATTTCTATACTACATAACCATTTTTTTTGTGATGCTTTTTGTAATTAATTCTGTTGCTCTTTTATTGACTTAAAATAATGCGTAAATTATATTGGTACATCAGTAGCTATGTGCGCAAGCATGGTTGGATTTTTTTAATTTCAATTGCTGTAGCGTTATTGTTTTTTTCTTTTTTACTTCCTTTAATCAATAAAAAATTGGCTCTCAAAAAGAGCACTTACATCGCTATTGTTGGTGAATATACTCTAACTGATTTGCCCAAGCCGATTAAAAATCAATTGAGTGCTGGCTTAACTAAAATTGGTCACGATCTAAAAGCGGAACCATTGTTAGCTGAAAGATGGGTAATTGAGGATGATGGTAAGCAATATCGTTTTGTGTTGAAAAAAGAAGTTAAATGGCAAGATGGCACAGAACTCAAACCTGAAGATGTGTATTATAACTTTTCAGACGTACAAACGATTAGTACCCCCAATGAGATAATCTTTACCTTACCAGAAGCTTTTACGCCTTTTCCAATTTCTGTATCAGAACCCATTTTTAAAATAAAATGGCAAAACAAAGTATTTTTACCAGATAAAATGAAAATTATTGGCATTGGCCAATATAAAATGCTTGATTACAAACTCAGAGGTAATAATTTAACTGAATTTAAAATTGATGGTCCAGAGGGTCGCTATGTCTATCGTTTTTACATTACTGAAAATGAAGCTATCAATGCTTTTAAAAAAGGTGAGGTGGATGTTTTGCTAAATATTTCTAGTTGTTACGATTTATGTGATTGGTCAAATATAGAATTGGCAAAAGAGCTGGCCTACGATCGTTATTTAGCAATCTTTTTTAATAATTCAGATCCTTTAATTACTAAAAACGTGCGTCAAGCTTTATCTTATGTTTTAGAAAAAAATTATACCAACGCCAGAGCTATTGGACCAATAAACCCTAACTCATGGGCTTATTTACAAGGTGGGAAAGATTACGCTAAAGATTTTGATCGTGCCATTGAGCGCTTGTTAGATGAAGTACCTAGAAAACCTTTACATTTTGAATTAACTACTAGTGCTAATTTTATTAATGAAGCAGAAAATATTAAAAAAGAATTTGAAGCTTTTGCTCCTTTAGCTATTGAAGCATGTAAAAATAGTAAAGATGTTCAAGATAAAAATTTATGTCAAAATTTAGATCTTAAAATTAATCTTAAAATTAGTAATTTTCCTGATTTAAGTAATTATCAATTACTTTTGATTGGTCAAGAATCATCCATTGATCCAGACCAATACTTCATGTGGCACTCTTCTCAGCCTACTAATTTTACTCATTATAAAAATACCAGAATTGATAGTTTATTAGAAAAAGGTCGTCAAACTATGGATTTTGAAGAACGCAAAACTATTTATCAAGAATTTCAACAATTTTTATTAGAAGATCCTCCAGCTATTTTCTTACGTTATTTAGACAATTATTCAATTGCTAGATAAGTCACGCTTCCTGTAACCTCATTCATTGATAATGAAATTAATGAAAAAATATTTGTTATTTTTCTTTAGTTTTTGTTATCTTTTTATAACCACACCGGTGTTTGCTCAAAAAACATTTACTGATGATTTCTCTACTAATTTAAACAAATGGGAGTTAATAAATGGTAGTTGGGCTTATTGGCAAATTAATAATCAATCCTTATATGCGACTATTTCACAATCTAGAAAATTAAGCACAATTGTTCCAAAAAATGAATTTTGGCAAGAAATGGAGGAATATAAAGTCGATTTTATTTTTAAAGTTTTTGATAATACTGATAAAAATTTTGTAATAGGTATGCGAGACGCAAGCAATTTTTATGATTTTCATTTTTATAACAATCAATTAATTGTAGAAGATATTCGCAACGGTGCTTCTCTTCATAGTGTTAACATACCTTTTGTTTTAGAGTTAAATAAAAATTATTTAATTCACATTTTATATTCCAAAGAAAAAATAGAATTATTAATTGATGACAAAAAAGTTTTTCAAACCGATCAGTTTTGGCTACCACCACTTTATGGTGGAAAATTTGGCTTAAAAGTATCTACTGGATCTGTGGCTTCTTCTAGAGTTTATTTTGATCAAGTAGAAATTCGAGAAATTGATTCTAAAAATGTTTTGTTTAAACAAAATGATGCGAATTGGGGAGAAGAAATTTATGATCATGCTGATAATTGGAGTGAACATCCCAACATTAGTAATTGGGGTTGTGCTCTTGCCTCAATCGCTATGTTGCTTAGAGCTTATGGATATTATTCTTTACCAAATGACAACAAGCTAAATCCTTCATCTCTCAACCAATGGTTATTGGAACAAGATGATGGTTATATTGCCAATGGTTTAGTTAATTGGTTGGCAATTAGTCGTTTATCTAAAATTTTAAGTGATGAGTCTAACAATGAATTACCAAAACTAGAGTTCAATTATTTTAAAAGTAATGAAGAAGAAACTCTATTAAACCTACAAGAAAATTTATCTATTGGTGTGGGACAAATTGCTACTGACGGTAAACATTTTTTTCTAGTTAATAAATATTTGTCAGAACTTCATGAATTTGTGATTAAAGATCCGCTTTATGAACAAGAATTATTATCACAAAAAAGTGAGCCTATTGAATCATTGCGTATTTTTACTCCAAGTATGACTGACTTGAGTTATTTGATGATTGTTTTACCTAAAGAATTTTCTTTTATTTTAAATAACGAAACAGGAAATATTTTAGAAACAATAAACTTTACAGAACAAATCGAAACCATCGATGAAACAATGGGAAGTGAATATCAAATTATTTATTATCCTAAACCAAACACTGCCTTATTTAATTTAATTATTAATAGCAATGTTTTTAATCAAGAATTAATTGATCAAATTCAAATATTCCTTTATCAAAGTAATGGTAATGTTCAACAAATTAAACTCAATGATTTAATTAATGATCTGCAAAATTACAATAATATTCGACAGCTTAATTTACACATTAATTATATGAAGGATGCTGAGAGTATTGTTGAATTAAATTTTGAAGAAAAAACCATTGATGAACAAAAACAAAATAAATTAAATGAATTGGCTAATTGGGCACAAGAAAGTTTTACAGATGGAAAACTTAGTTTTTATTTATTTTATCAACTTAATTTATTAATAGATTCATTACGCGATCATTTGAGTTATTTTTTCCTCTTGGAAAAGTTTTTAGAGTTTCATCAGTTATAATATTGGCAAGTCTAGTATGAATAAAAGTAACTTTTGGCAAAAAATTTTAGCTGACAAAAAAATGATTTTAGCCCTATCACCGATGGATGGAGTAACTGATTATCCATTTCGTGCTATTTGTAAAAAATATGGCAAACCAGATGTGATTTTTACGGAATTTGCGAGTGTTGAAGGCGTTTGTCGTAGTAGCTCTACAAAAATCTTAGATCACTTTGACTTTGATGAAGTAGAGCGACCTTTGGTAGCACAAGTTTTTGGAAAAACCCCAGCCTATTTTAAACAAACGGCTGTTTTGTTATGCGAACTTGGTGTGGATGGCATTGATATCAACATGGGTTGCCCAGCTCCAACAGTGGCCAATCATGGTTCTGGCGCAGCGATTATTAAGAATCCAAGTTTAGCTAAAGAGCTCATCAGAGTGGTTCAAGAAGGCATTGAGCAATGGCGCAATGGTTTAAAATTGGAAGATTGTCCAGATTTATCAAAGCAAACTATTCAAGCAGTTGCAGATAAGAAAAAAAAATTCGCTCTTGCTGATGTTGATCGTCAAAAAATTCCTACAGTTTCAGTTAAAACCAGAATTGGTTTTGATGAAGAAGAGATAGAAAATTGGTTGCCTCATTTACTTGAAATGCGGCTCGCCACTATTTCTTTACATGGTCGTACTCTTAAGCAAGGTTACTCTGGAGAAGCTGATTGGGAAGTAATTGGGCGAGCCGCAGAGTTGGCTAAAAAAACAGATCCATCGATTATTTTTTTAGGCAATGGAGATGTGACTAATTATGAAGAAGCACAAGAGAAGGTAAACACGTATCACGTAGACGGAGTTTTAATTGGTAGGGCAAGTTATGGTCAACCTTTTATTTTTTTACCAAAAGAAGAGAGAGAAAAATTGTTGATAGAAAAAAATATTTTTGAAATTGCTTTAGAACACGCACAACTTTATGAGACTACTTATTCTTCAAATCTTAATTATAAGTTTTTGCCCATGCGTAAACATTTAGCGTGGTACACTAAAGGCATAGCACAAGCAGCTCTCGTGCGTTCTGAATTAGTGAGGGCTGATAATTCTTTGCAGGTGGCAGAAATTTTACAAAAATATAAATTAATTTAAATATACTGATGACCAATTTTGATTCAGCTTATCAACAACTCAATCATCTCCAAAAAACAGCGGTGGATCATATTGAGCAGGGTCCATTATTGTTGATTGCTGGTCCTGGAACTGGTAAAACTCAGGTTTTGTCACTTCGTATTGCTAATATTTTGCGTAAAACCGATGCTAGACCAGATACTATTCTTGCTTTAACTTTTACTGAAGCAGCCGCTAAAAACATGCGCGAGCGTTTGTTAACCATTATTGGTAAAGATGCTTATTATGTTAATATCAGCACTTTTCACTCTTTTTGTAGAGAGGTAATTGCTGATCATGGAGAATATTTTCCATTAGCAAGAGAAAGCGAACATTTAAGTGACTTAGATCGTTATCAGCTTTTTGAACAATTATTGGATGAATTTAAGCCAGAACATCTGCGTCCACTCAACGATCAATATTATTATGTTAAAGATATTATCAAAGCCATTTCTGATTTAAAAAGAGAAGGTATTTCAGTTTTACAGTATGAAGAAATGTTACGTTTTGAAGAACAAGAACTTTTAAATTTTAAAGAAACTAGTAAAAATAAAACTAAAATTGCTAGTTTAGAAAAAAAATTAGCTAAAAATAAGAATTTATTATTGCTTTATCAAAATTATCAAGAACGTTTACGAGAAACTATGCGTTTTGATTATGATGACATGATTAATTTCGTGGTTGAGGCTTTTGAACAGAATGAATTATTACTGAGAGAATATCAAGAAAATCTGCATTATTTTTTAGTTGATGAATATCAAGATACTAACTCTGCACAAAATAAATTGATTAATCTTTTGGTTTCTTATTGGGAAGAGCAAGGTGGAATGGCCGATCTTTTTGCAGTAGGTGATCCCAATCAAGCGATTTATCGTTTTCAGGGAGCTAGTGTAGAAAATGTTTTGGCTTTTACTCGTACTTATCCAAATGCAACTGTAATTACCTTGGATCAAGCCTATCGTTGTCCACAAAATATTTATGATGTAGCCACTAATTTGATTGCTTATAATAAACTTTCTCAGCTTGGGTCAACTGATAATAAAATTCAATTAGTTACACAACTTAAAAGCCCTAAGGGTGCTGGTGAAAAGATAAAATTATTTAAAGCACCTTCACAAACTTTAGAAGCAATTGCTGTGGTAGAGGAAATTGCAAAGCTTCAAAAATTATCAGTATCTCTAAATGAGATTGCTATTTTATATCGCAATCACGCTGATGCTACAGATTTAACCATAGCTTTAGAAAAATGGAATATTCCATACCAATTGAGTAAAGGTGATGATGTTTTAGTCAATCAATATATTATTGAATTACTTGATTTAATGAATTTAATCTCCAAAATTACATCGGCTCAAGAAGCAGATTTACTTTTTAGAGTGATGAATTTTTCTTGGTTAAAATTAGATAATTTGTTAGTAATGAAACTTGGAAGAGTGGCAGGAAAATTGCGAATCGATCTTTACGATTTAATTTCCAAAGGAATTGAAATTATTAATCAAGAATTAATTGGCCAAGAAATTACAGAAGAAGAATTTTTGACAGTTACCGCTTTCTTAGATAAATTGAGAGAATTTGCTAAAAAAGATCAAACTTTAACTTTTAATCATTTTTTTGAACAATTAATTTCTAATGAAGGTTTTGCTTTTTTAGATTTTATTCAAAAATTGCCAAACAGTTTCGAACAAATTACGGTGTTAAATACGCTTTTTACAGAAATTAAAAGCATGTTAAATAAGAATCATCAATTACGTTTAGTTGATTTTCTGGGTCAAATTGAAATTTATAAAAATCATCAAATTACAATTCAAAGTAAAAATTTATTAAATCAACAAGAAGCTGTTTATTTATCTACCGTGCATAGTGCTAAAGGTATGGAATGGGAACATGTTTTTTTAATTAATTTAATTGACAAAAAATGGGGTAATCAAAGGGATAACAGCAAAATTAAATTACCTGCAGGGATTATTAAAAATACTGATTTATCTGAAAAAGAACGCAATGAAGATGATCGTCGAATTTTTTATGTAGCTCTTAGTCGTGCCAAAAAACAATTGTATTTAAGTTATCCTGAACAAGTAATTGAGAATAATCAAAACAGTAACAAGTTTCCTTCTATTTTTTTAGAAGAATTAAAAGAAATTGAAACAAAACTCAATCAACAATTTGTGGAACACGACAATAAACAAGAATTAATTAATAAAGCTGAAATATATCTTAATAAACTAATGTCTCCAGCAGTTGCTCGCATTTATTCAAATAATGAACACGACTTTTTTGCTTCATTGGTTAAAGATTTTAAATTATCAGTAACAGCTCTTAATACTTATCTTCGTAGTCCACAGGAATTTTTGGAGAACAATTTACTGCGAATTCCTCGTGCCAAACAAACCTTTATGTCTTTTGGTACTGCTGTGCATGTAGCATTAGAGCGCTTTTATAAATTGGAAAAACAAAATAATCAGATACCTAAATTAGAATTTTTGCTTAATGAGTTCAAGCTTGCTTTACAAAAAGAAATTTTAAGTGAAAGTGATTATAACGATCGTTTAAAATATGGCACGGAAGTTTTAACTAGTTATTATCATGATTGCTTATTAAATAAAGTTGATGTTTTTGACATCGAAAGAAGTTTTGGTGGCAGTCGCAAAGTTATTTTTGGAGATATTCAATTGTCTGGCAAAATTGATCGCATTGATTTAATAGATGCTGATAAGGGCTTGCTCAGAGTTTATGATTATAAAACTGGTAAACCAAAAACTCGCGGTGGAATTGAAGCCACTAGCAAAACTTATCAAAAAGATTTTTCAGAGAGAGAATTAAATTTACCGGAAACTATTCGTGGTCCTTATAAACGTCAATTGATTTTTTATAAGATCCTTCTTGATTTAGATAGAACCATCAATCCAAATTGGAAAGTCAGCGAAGCGGTTTTTGAATTTATTGAACCAAAAGAAAAAGGTAGTAATCAGCACGTTTCTCACGCTTATTCAATTACTGAAGAAGAAGTTGGTGATCTCAAACAGCTCATTAAAGAAGTAATGCAAGAAATTCGTTCACTTAGTTTTCTTGATACAATTTCTTCAAAGTAATGCTATCAATATCTCTTTGAGAAATGATCATTTCTTCTTTGGCAAATGGCCACTGAATATTTAAATCTGGATCAAAAATTGACACCGCTAAGTCATCAGCTTTGTTTCTTTCGTGATAAAGCATATCGACGCCGTAAAGATAATGCATTGGACCTTCAACAGCACAAACAGAATTGCCAATCTTTTTACTAATATAAAGACTTTCTCCCCATTCATTATTTGGATCAGCAATGAAATCAAAATATTCAACTTTTTTGTAAGTTGCAGAATTATTTCTTACATCGGCTAGAGCACAAAAAGCATGGCCTCTTACAACAGTAATTAATTTGTTCCAACCTTCAGTGTGAATACCCCTAGCAATTTTGCTTTTAGAAACTGAGAGATTAACTTGTTTAATTTGAAAATCTGGATTGATTCCAGCTTGTCTAATTCTTTCTGGTTCAAGAATTTGAGAAAAGAATCCTCTATCATCAATGAACTTTTTATATTTAATGTAATAAAGTCCATCAATGCTGGTTTTGAAAATATTTTCTGCGATTTCTAATTCTTTTTTTGGTGCGTAATAGTTGATTGCCATAATGATTTTTAGTCTATCATAATTTTGCACTTTTAGTACAATGTTAAGCCATGGCTGAATCATATACTCCTCCACAAAACATTATTGATAAATATGCTCATGTTCTAGTTAACTTTGCACTCAATTCTGGTGTTGGTGTCAAAAAGGGTGAGGTAGTGCAATGTGTAGTGCCTGACGTAGCTAAACCCATGGCTTTGGCATTGCAAAATACTTTACTTAAAGCGGGAGCTCATCCCATGATTCGCCTTATTCCTTCTGGTTTTGATCGTGATTTTTATAATTTAGCCAATGATGAACAGCTTGGTTTTTTTCCAAGAAAATTTTTAAAAGCACGAGCAGATTTAATTGACCATCAAATTGGCATTATTGCAGAATCAGATCCAATGGAACTTTCAGAAGTTAATCCACAAAAAATTATGCTAATGCGTAATAGTCAAAAACCTTATCGTGACTGGTTAGTAACCAAAGAAAATCGTAATTTATTTACTTGGACCTTAGCACTTTGGGGTATGCCAGCCAAAGCTAAAGAAGTTGGTTTAAGCCTCAAAGATTATTGGCAACAAATTATCAAAGCTTGTTTTTTGGATGAAACAGATCCAGTGGAAAAATGGCGAACAGTTTTCGCTATGCAAGCAGAAATTAAAAATAAATTAAATGAGATGCGTATTCAATACGTTATTGTCAAAGGTGAGGATGTAGATCTAACTATTAAAATTGGTACTGATCGTATTTGGCAAGGCGGTGGTGGACGAAATATTCCTAGTTTTGAAATTTTTACTTCCCCAGATTGGCGAGGCATTGATGGTTGGATTAGTTTTAATGAGCCACTTTATCGCTATGGCAACGTTATTAAAAACATTTATTTAAAAGTTGAACACGGCATCATCACAGAAGCTAAAGCTCAAACAGGTAATAAATTTTTACAAACCATGTTACAAACCAAAAACGCTGATAAATTTGGTGAATTTTCTATGACTGATAAGCGCATGTCTCATATTACTCATCCAATGGCTGAAACTTTATTTGATGAAAATATTGGCGGTCGTTTTGGAAACTCTCATTTGGCAATTGGTATGGCTTATAAAGATTGTTACCGAGGCAATCCTGATGCTGTCAAACCAAATCAGTGGAAAGAAATGGGTTTTAATGATAGTGCCGAACACACAGATATGATGACTACGACTGATCGTAGTGTCACAGCGGTATTAGAGACTGGTGAGCATAGATTGATTTACCAAGGTGGTCAATTTGTGATTTAATTTGGTGCTAGAATATAACTTTGTTTATGATTATTAATTCAGATCATCAATTAGCTAAATATCAAGCCGTTGGTAAAAAGTCGGCTGAGATTTTGTGGCAACTTTGGGAAGCAACAGTTGAAGGTATAACTCCCATGGCAATTGATAAATTAGCTGAGCGTCTTTGTCAAAAATATGGTGTAACCTCAGCTTTCAAAGGAGTGGGCTCTAAGAAAAATCCTTATCGTTACATAACTTGTATTAACGTTAATGATGGCGTAGTGCATGGTATTCCTAGTACTATTCCTTTGCAAAAAGGTGATCTGGTAAAAGTTGATTTTGGAATTATCGATGATGGTTTTTATACTGATCATTGTTTTACTAAATCTATTGGTCAACCTAGTGAAGAAGATTTGCGTTTAATGAAAGTAGCGCGTCAAGCTGTGCAAGAAGCGGCTCGTAAAGCAATCGTTGGCAATCAGGTGGGTGATCTTGGTTTCACCATGCAAAGTATTGCTGAAAAAGCCAATTTTAGTACGGTTAAAGAATTTGTTGGACACGGCATTGGTTTTACTATGCATGATGAACCACAAATTCCAGCTTGGGGGCAAGCAGGAAAAGGTTTAACTTTGCGTCGTGGACAAGTACTTTGTGTAGAAGCGCAAGTAATTGCTTCAGAAGATGATGATGTTTATATGGCTGAAGATGGTTGGACCATTCTTTCTAATTCTGGAGCTAAGGCAGCCATGTTTGAATATATGGTGGTGGTGCAAGAGAAAAAACCAATTTTTTTAACTCCTACTTTAGATTGGCCTTTGTATTAATTTTCCAATTTCTTGTCA
The DNA here is from genome assembly GCA_964495475.1 of uncultured Pseudomonadales bacterium. GTDB lineage: Bacteria > Patescibacteriota > Microgenomatia > UBA1400 > PJMF01 > UBA1364. The sequence continues at coordinate 10,790 of CAZBVY010000003.1, read as the reverse complement.
AGTTGACAAAAATCAGCTTTTCCTGATTTGCTATTTGCTTTTTGACAATTAAAAAGTATAATTATAGCCTCTTATGACCGATCAAGTTCCCTCCAAAAAAATTCCTAAATCATTACAGGAAGCAATTAAACAATTGTTAAAAACAGCTAGTTCTCGTGGCTTTGTTACTCAAGATGAAATTTTAGATGTTTTTGTAGAACCAGAAATTTATGTTGAAGAACTTGATGATCTTTACGATCGTTTTTTCAAGAAAAATATTGATATTTTTGAATCAGTTTCTAAAGATGAAACTGCTGGTGATGAAGACGTGCTTAAACAAGAGTTAGATGTTTTAGCAAACTTAAGTAGTGTGGGTGTTTCTGATCCAGTACGCATGTATCTTAAAGAAATTGGACGCATTCCTTTATTAAATAGAGAAGAAGAAATTCGTTTAGCTCAGGAAGTAGAGTCTGGCAGTGAAAAAGCTAAAAAAGATTTAATTAACGCTAACTTGCGTTTAGTAGTTTCTATCGCCAAAAAATATATTGGTCGTGGTATGACTTTCTTGGATTTAATTCAAGAAGGTAATAAGGGTTTGATTAGAGCAGTTGAAAAATATGATTGGACTAAAGGTTTTAAATTTTCTACTTATGCCACTTGGTGGATTCGTCAAGCTATTACTCGTTCCATTGCTGATCAGGCACGTACCATTCGTATTCCTGTGCACATGGTAGAAACCATTAATAAGCTGATGCGTACCTCACGTCGCTTAATGCAGGATTTGGGTCGCGAACCTACCCCAGAAGAAATTGGCGAAAAGATGGAATTAGAGCCAGATAAAGTTAGAGAGATTTTAAAAATTTCTCAAAACACTACTTCATTAGAAACTCCAGTTGGTGATGGTGAAGACGATAGTACCTTGGGTGATTTTATTGCAGATGAAAAACAAGATAGTCCTTATGACACCACTAGTAAACAAATGCTTTCTGAAAATGTCGAGGAAGTACTAAAAGCACTTTCTGATCGTGAAGCTAAAGTTTTGCGTATGCGTTTTGGTTTAGCTGGTAATAGAACCATGACTTTGGAAGAAGTGGGCAAAGAATTTGGTGTGACTCGTGAGCGTATTCGTCAAATTGAAGCCAAGGCTCTTCGCAAACTCAAACATCCGAGCAAACGTAAAAAATTGCAAGACTTTTTAGAATAGATTTTTCTGACTATGAAATTTGTTTCAATCAATATTGAGGGTAACAAACATTTCATTCGTCTGTTTCCTTTTTTGAAAGAACAAAAACCCGATGTTTTAGCTGTGCAAGAGGTTTTTAAGTGTGATTTAGAAGCAATTAAGATAGCTAGTGGACTTAGAGAATGTGTTTTCTATCCTCAAGCTGATGTTGCTATGGATAATATTCACCTGCCTCTTAACGGTCCTTGGGGAATAGCCATTTTTGCTAATGAAATTATTAGTCATGAAGCTTTTTATTATTTTGGCCATCAGGATGGAAAATTAGCACCTTTTATTAATGATGATCCTGGCTCGATTGATCGTGTGGTTTTAGCAGTTAAAGCAAGAATAAATAATGAAGATTTTCAAGTAGCGACAGTGCATTTTTCTTGGTCAGGTGGTTCAGATGTGACTGATAAACAAAAAAAAGATTATTTACTTTTAAAACAATTTTTAAATAAATTTGACGAAATGATTTTTTGTGGTGATCTCAATACTCCTCGTGGTTTTGATATTTGGGATGATTTAGCAAAGAAATATACCGACAATATTCCTCAAGATATTGATACTACGATTGATAAAAATTTACATAAATCAGGTAAAGATATTCGTTTAGTGGTAGATGCTCTTTTTACGAGTGCTCATTATGTAGCCAAAAATGTGCAAGTGGTCTCTAATACTAGTGATCATATGGCAGTAGTGGGAGAAATTGAACGAGTTTAATAGTTCTTTCAATTTGCTTGATTAATTGATAGAATTGCATCTGTTTTTAACAAGTGAACAATCCCCGATAGCTCAATGGCAGAGCAGGAAGCTGTTAACTTCAAGGTTTGTGGTTCGAGTCCACATCGGGGAGCCAAAGAGAGATATAATCAATCTATGTCTAAAAATCCTCTCATAAATGCCCTCAGTGCTTCAGCTTACATTATTTTTATTGTCACTATCATGACATTTGTGACACAGCCTTTAAAAGATAAACCTGATACTTTTTTTGCTCCAATCACTATTCTGTTCGTACTCACTCTTTCTGTTGCAGTGATGGCATTTTTATTTTTTTATCAACCTCTTCAATTATTTATTGAAGGCAAGAAAAAAGAAGCCGTAAATTTATTTGTTAAAACTGTAGGAATTTTTGCTATTATTACCACTATTGTATTAATGTTACTTTTCTTTGGTCTTATTTAAATAAAATAAAGTTAAAGATATGACTAATTCTAAAAACCTAAGTAAACTCATCAATTATCAAGAAGGTTCTGTTGTTAGTAAAGAAATTATTAATAAGCCGACTGGTACAGTAACTTTATTTTCTTTTGATAAAGGACAAGGCCTAAGCGAACATACGGCGCCATACGATGCTTTAGTTGTAGTTATAGATGGAGTAGCGCATATAACAGTTGATGGACAAAATTACGAAGTAAAGATGGGTGAAATGTTAATTATGCCTGCCAACTCACCTCATTCACTTAAAGCTACTCAACCATTTAAAATGATGCTGACGATGATTAAATCATAATTCTTCTATCTAACTTAGATCTATTTTGTTTAAATTTATCTTTATGAACACTTCTAACGAAAACGAAAAAATGCCCATGAAAAATATTTCCGTTGGTTTATATGGAAATTCAAATGATGTTTTGTT
>CAZBVY010000003.1:0-7850 GCA_964495475.1 uncultured Pseudomonadales bacterium | reverse complement strand
ATGTATCTTTTTTTACTAAAATTTATATTCTCTTCAAATTCATAATTATTAGTAAAAATGTTTCATGCTCTCACACTATGCATGAAATATTGACTATTTCTCAAGCTTTTTTAAATATTCCCAGTTCCACTGAAGGAGTATTAGTAGAAGCAGGAGCTTTTAAAGGTGGTTCTACTGCCAAGTTGAGCATCATAGCCAAAATTGCTAAACGTAGGCTTGTAGTTTTTGATTCTTTTCGTGGATTACCACAAAATAGCGACATGTATTTTAATAAAGAAGAAGTTTTTTTTCATAACAATCAGTCACTAAATAAAGCTCAAAAAATTTTTCTTTTTAATAAAGGACAATATGCAGGCTCACTGCAAGAAGTAAAAGAAAATATTTCTCGTTATGGTGTTTTAGAAGTATGTAGTTTTCATAAAGGTTGGTTTGAAAAAACTTTACCAAAATTTTCTCAACCAGTTGCTGGTATATTTTTAGATGTTGACCTCGCTTCATCTACGAGAACTTGTTTGCAATATTTGTATCCTCTTTTGCAAGTAAATGGTGTTTTATTTTCTCACGATGGACATTTAAATTTAGTTGCTGATATATATAAAGATAAACAATTTTGGAAAGAAATAGTTGGAACTAAGTGCCCAAAGGTTTATGGCTTACAAAAAAAGAAACTATTAAAAATTAAAAAAACTCATATATAATTATTTTAGGTTATAATAAAAAATATGAAAAAAGAAAATTTATCCGCAGAATGTTGTAATGATAAGGTATGCTCCAGAGGTTGTAATGGCCATTGTGGAAGCTCAAATGCCATTTATGGCTTGGGAGTAGTTGGTGCTTTGTTTTACTTCCTACAAGGTGCTTCAGGTTTTTCCGCAGCTATTGTAGGCATTGGTAAAGCTATTTTTTGGCCAGCTATTCTAATGTTTAAATTGTTAACCTATTTACAAATGTAAAGTTTTCCAAACTGGTTGGTTTTGTTTAATGTAACAATTATTTGACATAATGTAAAAAATTTATTACATTAATTTTGTTATGAATAGAAAAACATACAGACAACTTAGGATATTAGTAGCATTTTTTGTAGGAATGATTGTTTCGATTGCAGTTTCAAGAGATAGTTATCTTTTGGCTACGGCTGGAGTTTTAACAGGTATGGTATTTATGTTTCTTGTGCGCTCCAAAGCAAAAATTAGCACAGATGAGAGAGAATTAACTGTACAAGAAAAAGCGGCCAGAATGACTTATGCTATTTTTGCACCAACAATTGGGATTGGAACTTTTTTATTATTACTTCCTTCTAAAGGAGGATTTTCAGTGTTTAGTAATGGTGAATGGTTATTCATCGAATCTTTGGGCATGGTTTTTGCTTATTTAACCTTATTTTTAATTACTATTTACGCTATTTCTTATCATTTTTTTAATAAGAAATATGGAGGTAATGGTGATGAAAAATAAACTTAAAATTTATCGAGCCATGCACGACCTAACTCAAGAGGAGCTAGCTGATAAGATTGGAGTGAGTCGTCAAACCGTTATTGCTATTGAAAGTGATAAATATTTGCCATCACTAGGCTTGGCTTTTAAGATTTCCAAACTTTTTAAAACTAATATAGAAAGCATTTTTTTAGAGGAAGGAGAAGTGAATGAGAATTAAAAATTTAAAAACAAAATTTCTTTATTTATTAGCAATTGGAACCAGCATTTTTCTTTTATTTCTCATGATTACTGGTGTTTGGATTGGTCACGAAGCCAAAAAATTGTGCCAAGAAGCAAAATGGGAATATAAACAAGAAGATTGCGTAGAAGCTTTAATAATGACTCTTAATGATGAAAAACAAGGATATAGAACTAGAAATCATGCTATTTGGGCATTGGGTCAATTTGGTGATGATAGGGCTCTACCAGTACTTCAAAAATATTACACTGATAATATTCCAGACAGAGAACCTTTAGATGAAATGATCAGTCAATATGAACTCAAGAAAGCAATTAATCTCACTAGTGGAGGATTAAATATAATTGCTTGGATGTGGAGAGCTGTTGTCAAGTAAAATTTGATTTTTAAAGATTACTTCTAATAATATTGAATTGTTTAAAGCCCATTTCTTTAGAAATCTCTTCTTCAGTGGTGGTAAGGAAAAAAAGCAATCGATTATCTTCAATGATTTCTTTTCTTCCAGTGTGTTCGTTTTTAATTTCATTAGTGTCCCACCAGCGTTCTAGAAAAGTATCCAAACTAAAAATACGATTTTGATTAGCAAAATCTTTATATGGATCAACAATTACAAGTTGCTGTAATTCCTCATCATAAAAAGAAATGGCACTATAATGACCGTAATCAGCCTCTTCTTTACCTTCTTTTTCTTCTTCTTCAAGGGAATTATAGAATAATCCTTGCCATTCTACGCCTATAGCAATATCTTTGTTTAATAAATATTTCAAATCTTCTAGAGAAGAATAATATTTGTACCAAAATACTAAATGAGGAGCGATGCGATTGCAAGCAGTGGCAATTTGATCAATGCGCATTCCATGTTCTTCAATGGTGTTTTCCACTCTCGCTGCTTCAGCAATTGTTTTTTGATCAGTTGTTACTCCCATTGTTTCAAGCAACATTTGTAAAACTGCTGCGCCACAATGCGATTCAGAGATTTGAGTAACTTGATGTATTTGCATAATTACTAGATATTTTCAGCATATTTGCAAAGTAAGCTTTTGAGCAAATGTGTGAATTCTATATTATGAGTATATAAAACTTCAGTCATAGGCAAACCTTTATCTGGTCCTAGGGCAGTGTTGGGATTGCAATCGATAAAATAAGGTGTTTTAGTTTCTTCGTTATAACGAATATCAAATTTCGCATAATCACGATAATCTAAAGTCTCAAAAGCCCTAATTACCATAGGAGTTATTCTATCAATAGTTTCTTGATTAGGAATTTTATAATAATAAGATTTGATATCCTCATAACTTTCTAAACTAGTAAAGTCATGTTTGCCGTCTGGTTTAACACGGAACATTTTTTGTCCCAAAAGAACATGTTTTTTATGTCCATCATCATAAATAACAGCCGTAATTTCTGGTCCATCAATGAACTGTTCAGCAATGACATGCATTTTGTGTTGCTCAAGCATTTTTGCAATTTTTTTGTTGGCAGCTTCTAGTGTTTCTTTGACTGCTTTATTGTCTATGCCGACACTACCACCACTCTCATTTAATTTAATAATGAGGGGTAAGCCTAAGTCAGCGGGTACCTTAGAACGCATGTCTTTAATAAATTTATAGGCAGGAGTAGGGATGTCATGAGCGATTAACATTTGTTTAAACATGTGTCTGTCATTGCCTAGAACTAGGCCTTTTAGACCGGCGCCGGTATATTTAATAGCAGAAAGCTCTAAAGCTCCTGGCACCGCTGGTTGTAATCTTTCTTTACCTCTTACTGTATCTACTAAGTTTAAAACCAGATCTGGTTTGTCTACTAAAATATTAGTTAAAAAATATTGATTAGCAGCGTAACCTTTGACAGCAATACCTAGTTTGGCTACTTCAGCAATCACTTCTTCAGCGCGATCTTCCACTTCCACTTCGGCTTCATAAGCTCCCTCCGTTGGAAAATCTTCTCGATCAACGTGAGAATAGGCTACTGCTACTAGCTTGATTTTTTTCAAAGCAATGTCATCGATAAAAAATGGGGTTTGGAAAGTTTTTTGAGACATGTATTTATCCTTGCAGATTTGAGTGTCTTTGTCTAGGTGAAAACTAGTTGGAAAAACATCCTATAATATTGATTTTTTAAGTATTATCGGTTATAATAGACGGTTCTGATTAAAGATAAATAGCAAATTGCTTGTTAAATTATTGATAATCGGAATAAAGCTCTTTAATAAACGACACAGGTCCCTTATTGGGCAAAAGAAATATCAAAAAGTATTTTTTTTGCCCCGTAAGGGGCATATCCTATTTTAATTTGAAATGGAGGTTTTTTGTTATGAGCCACTTGCGTACCTTCGCAAAGTTCAATGAAAAAGGCGGTAGGGAAACCTATCGCATCGTCTGCCAAGATCAGGCAGACGTTCAAGCGGCTAATGAGTTGGGTTTGGACATCTGGACAGAAAGGTTTAATGGTAAAACATTAACAATAGCCTTTGCTAGTCGAGATAAAAATCTCGCTCAACGTTGGCAAGATAAAGTTAACAATTTATCAAATTCAATTAGACTCCCCAAGGGTTCAACCCCTGAAGACAGTCAACAAGTTAGAAAAAGGAGGCAAGAAAAACACACTCAGCATCAAGCGATGTTGAGTAATTATCGCCGTCGTTATTAAAGATAAGGCCTACCCTTCCGGGGTAGGCCTTTTTCTTAATTTATTTTGATGTTTGATATAATGTGAATATGACTGAAGAAGATAGAAACGAACGTGATAAAGATTTTCATCGTATTAATTCTGTTAATATTGGTACTCCTGGACATTGGTGGGGTAGTTATGAACAAAAAAAATCCAAAGAAACTCCAGAAATTGATCCCGGTAAACTTAATTTAAATAAGGCTGAAGATTTCTTACTTTTTCTAAATGCTGTTTCCAATGGACAAATAAAAGCTCTTAATTTTTTGAAAAAAATTCCGCAAGAAAGAAAAGAAGAATTAAAAAAAATACATTCTCAATTCGAAGGCTTTTTTTCTTTGTTAGGCTAGAAAAATTAATTTAAAATTAAGATCGCTCCATTAAGAGTAGTTGCAAAAGTCACCCATAAAAGATAAGGAATCAATAAATAAGATGCCCATTTAGACACGGGGTGCATTTTATAGGTTGTTATAACGATGAATATCCATAACGCTACAATATCTATTAAACCAAGTAATGGTGATCTTAAACCAAAAAATAAAGGTGACCAAATTAAGTTTAAAAATAGTTGAACAAAGAAAAATTTTCTAGCAATTTTTGCTTTTAAAGTTTTAAAATCTTGTTTCCAAATTAAATAAAAAGATATACCCATTAAAAAATATAATAATGTCCAAGCTGGTCCAAATAACCAATTAGGCGGGGCAAAGAACGGTTTGTTAAGCGTGGCATACCAAGTCGGAATAGCAGAAATTGTAAAGGGAGTGCCTACAAAACCAACTAATTCACAACCAATAATTGATATTAAAAGTTTTGTTATATTTTTCATAAACTCATAAATTCCATTCTACTATGCTTCAATAATTATTGTTATACTGTCAATTATGCAGAAAGAAGAAGCAAATGGGACAGATAAATATCTAACCCTTTTAGACGAACTAGCCATTCAAGTTAATTTTAATAATAAAGTTAATGGTCAAGAAATTGATGCAGAAAAAAATATGAGGTTCAGTAACGAGATGATAGATAAAATCACTTATTCTTGTACACATTTAACGATGAATCTCAAAGAATTAGCTATTTGGAGCAAAAGAGTAGATCTTGTTAAATTTTTTGATAATTTAAATAGATTGCGTCAAGGCATAGTGCAATTAATTGCATTAACGAGAGGCCAAGAAGATTTGATGAGGCAAGCTAATCGCTTTAAAGCACCAATGCAAAAATTTTTGACTTTGTATCTTTTAGCTTTAGAAGAAGTCGAAAAACATAAAGACACTTTAGATCCAATATTAAACATACCAATTGCAATGGAATCTGACATAGAAGAATATAAGAAAGTTCTTGAAGACGACATTATGCAAGATATTGATAGCACTAACCACATTATTTTAAACTTATTAAAAGCAGATCCTGCAACCCACCCCAAAATAAAAGAAATTTTATTAAATTATTAAATCCTTTTATTGTAAAAAAAATAACGACCGGTTCTTGCCCAAGAACCGGTCATTTTTACTTAATGAGCGAAAGCAATTAATGCTACCGTAGTGGTGGTAGCTCCCGGAATTGCACCGAGACAGGCAGTGGTAACACAGGAAATAACAACTACTCCTATAATCACCACTACACCGAGAAAAATCAGTAATTCAATTTCCTCTGGTGCCAAACTTGCCAAAGCACTCTCGTTTGAGGCAAAAGCACCTGAAGGCGCGATTACCAATTGAGCTGGTGCTTCAACTGTAGGTGTGCCAACCGGCACTTCTACTTTTTCATCAGGAGCTTGTGGCACCCTGACTCTTCCAGCAAGATGCTCGCGGATAAGTCCGCTTACACATCCAGCTAAGCTTTTGATGCCGGCAGTGATTTCTGTCGTCATCTCTACTGGGCTGGGAAATTTGGCATTCGCGCCAGTAAATAAGCGCGCCATAGCTTCTGCCATGGTCTCTCCAATTTTAACTTTGGGGAGAGGAAAGATGGTGGGTTTTTTGGTTTGCCCAAAAATCAGCAAAACTCGAACTCCTCTCACGAGGAGATCGAAACCATGATCTCTGCCGTCAGCATCTAAACCAGCATGCATAACGGAGAAATCACCTGAGCCAATCGCTTCAAAAATCACGGCAACATCGATTCCGAGTGCCGCAAATTCAGCCAATCTTTCTGGACGAAGTCCATGGCTGAACAGATTTGCACAATCCTGCGGAAGCTTTGCAGGGATTGGTGCCAATGAAGCTACTTGAACCGGCGCGCATCTGGCTACCACCTCCTGCAAAGAGATGGGCAACGAGATGACAACGATTGGTGGTTCAGGTTTTGGTGAAACCTGAGGACCACCGCTAACCGGCGACGATGTGCAGCCAGCGACTAGCGCCAGCATCAGCACGCACAGTACGAGCTTTTTAAAGCTGTGTAACACGGGAATTTCTCCTTTTGAAGATTTGCGTCCTGGGCTAGGGACGACTAGATCGACCCCGCAGGATTGCTTGGTCGAGGATAGCTGTGTTCAATTTGAAAAAATTAAATACAATTAACCTCGACTTTGCATACAAATTTAAAAAGAAAAATATTTTGCTTTCGATCTGTTAAGGAACAGATGAGCAAAACTCAAGCTAACTCAAGCTATTATGAGGGATTGAGCAGGCCCATCAGACGATTTACGTCTGCATATATAATAACAAATTATTATAGGACTGTCAATCTGGAGAAAGAGGACTTAATCGACAAAAGTTAAAGCAACGCCACTTTTTTCAGCACGGCCAGTACGACCGATACGATGGACATAGTCTTCATAAGTTTCCGGCAAATCATAGTTAATCACATGAGTGACATTATTAATGTCTAAACCACGTGAAACTACATCAGTAGCTAACAAAACTTGCACGCGGTCTTCGCGGAATTGTTGCAAGGCTTTTTGTCTTTGACCTTGAGTTTTATTGCCATGAATAGAAGCAACTTTGAAGCCTCTACTATCCAATTCTCTACTGAGTCTTTCCATGCCGAATTTGGTACGACCAAAAACAAGCACTTTTTGAAATTCTTTTTGAATTAGTAAGTCATGCAAAACTTCAACTTTGACTCGGCCTTTAAGTCTAACCACATCTTGATCAATATTGATTTTATTTTCTGCTGATTTAATAACTACATGCACAGGATTTTTTAGAAAACCTTGCATAATATTTTCTACTTTTTTATTAGTAGTGGCAGAGAAAAATAAAGACTGTCTTTCTTCTGGTAATTGGCTAATAATGGCTTCCATATCATGGACAAAACCCATATCTAGCATACGATCCACTTCGTCTAGAACAATAGTATCAAAATGGACAAAATTGATTTTTCTTCTTTGACTCAAATCTTTTAAACGACCTGGGGTACCAATCACAAAATTTGGTCTTCTTTGTAAACGCTCGATTTGACGAGCAATAGACGAACCACCAATACAAATAGTAGAAAAGATTGGTAAATTTTGACTAAAGGTGATTAATTCATCTCTAATTTGTAGAGCTAATTCACGAGTTGG
>CAZBVY010000002.1:0-43011 GCA_964495475.1 uncultured Pseudomonadales bacterium | reverse complement strand
AAAAAAATTGGTTTAATAAGTAGTTTTTCAATTAACTTAATTTTATATTTTAAGATTAATAATCTTTATTTTGATTTAACAAGCATTCTAATTGTTACGTTAATTATTATTATTTTGGTTGCGCTAATTTTTTTTGAAGAAATTAAAAAAATCATTAAAAAATGAAGTCCTGGCTTTTCTGCCTTGAGTTTTCTATAATAAACGCCAATGCAAGAGAACAAATTTTATATCACTACTACTTTACCCTATGTTAACGCTGCCCCTCATATTGGTTTTGCCCTGGAAATTATTGAAGCAGATGTGATTGCACGTTATCAAAAAGAAATTTTAAAAAAAGAAGTTGTTTTCAACACCGGCACAGATGAGCATGGTCAAAAAATTTATGAAAAAGCCAAAGAATTAAACATTGATCCTCAAATTTACTGCGACCAATGGGCTAATAAATTTTTACAATTGAAAGAACTATTAAATTTAAGTTTTACAAATTTTATCCGTACGACAGATCAAAAACATATTGAAGCTGCTCAAGAATTTTGGCGTATTTGTGAAAAAAATGGCGACATTTACAAGGCCAAATATAAAGTTAAATATTGTGTTGGTTGCGAAATGGCAAAAACAGAAAGTGAACTAGTTGATAATTATTGTCCACTTCATCCAAACCAAGAATTAGAACTAAGAGAAGAAGAAAATTATTTTTTCCGCTTTAGTAAATATGGCGAGGAACTGTTAAAATTTTATGAAACTAATCCTGATTTTGTTAAACCAATCACTCGTTTTAACGAAATTAAAGCTTTTGTAAAATCAGGTTTAGATGACTTTAGCATTTCTCGTCTTAAAACTAATATGCCTTGGGGTATTCCAGTGCCATCTGACGAAAATCACGTTATGTACGTTTGGTTTGATGCTCTAGTTAATTATATTTCTACTATAGGTTGGCCAAAAGACTTAACAGAATTTAATAATTTTTGGCCAGGAATTCAGTTGGCTGGTAAAGACAATTTGCGTCAACAAACAGCCATGTGGCAAGCCATGCTTTTATCAGCTCAATTACCAAATTCCAAACAAATCTTAATCAATGGTTTTATTGGAGTTAACGGACAAAAAATGAGCAAATCTTTGGGGAACGTAATTAGCCCTGAAGAAATGGTGGCTCGCTATGGCGTAGATGCTACTCGTTATTTATTAATTAGTCTTGGTACTTTTGGAGAAGACAGTGACGTTACTTTTGAAAAGCTGGATACTCTTTATAACGCCAATCTTGCTAATGGATTGGGAAATCTTTGTTCTAGAGTAGCAAAAATGGCAGAACAAATTAATTTAGAACTTTCCATTGACGAAGATTTTCAAGATGAGTCTTTTATACGAATAATGAATAATTTTGATTTAAACGATGCTCTTAAACATATTAACGTGATGGTCGGCACTCTTGATAAATTTTTAACTAGCAATGCTCCGTGGAAATTGCAGGGTCAAGAAAAAATAACTGTTTTACAAGAAGCTAGTCAAAAAATTAAAAATATCGCTTCGATGCTCACTCCGTTTATGCCAGAAACTGCCATAAAAATTAAAAATCATTTTAATCAAAATGTTAAAGCTTTTGATGAGGGTCTTTTTCCTAGATTAAGTTAATGCCAATTATCGATACTCACTGTCATTATAATTTAGAACCACTTTATAGTGGCCAAGCTTTCTGTTTTAAAATCAAAGATGAAGATTCAATATTAAAAAAAAATTGGCAAGATCATTGGCAAGAAGCACAAAAACAAGGCATCACTAAAAGCATTGTTGTTGGACCAGGAATAAAAAGTAGCCAAAAAGCAATTGAAATAGCAGAAGCAGATGACAATCTTTTTGCTGGCATTGGTATTCATCCAGAAAGAGCCAATAAAATTGATCATATTGAAGAAGCACTGGAACAATTAACTCAACTTGCTAAACATAAAAAAGTTGTGGCTATTGGAGAAACAGGATTAGATTGTTTTTATCTTGATACAAAAGATATAAATAATATAAAACAAACAAAAGAAAAACAGGAAAAACTGTTTATTGGTCAAATAAAATTAGCCAATCAATTAAATTTGCCATTGATTTTACACGTCAGAGATAAAACAGAGGAAACTTATTTAAAAACTTTGGAAATTATTGAACAATACTGGAAGTTTAACAATTCTTTGATTTTTCATTGTGTATCGGGACCGCTTAACTATATTCAAAAAGCTTTAAAAATGAAAAATAGTTATTTTGGCTTTGATGGCAATTTAACTTTTAAAAAAGCTGACGATATTAGAGGTATTTTTTCCTTGGTACAAAAAACTGATTCTAAAAAAATATTGTTAGAAACTGATGCTCCATATTTAGCTCCTGAACCATATCGTGGACAAGTTTGCGAACCATATATGATTAAATCCACTGCTTTTTATGTAGAAAATAAATTAAATGCTGATCTAGAAGAGATTTATCAAAACTCTTTAAATGCTTTCAACATCAATAAGCTATAATAACAACATAAAAATGGTTAAAAGATATTTTCGTCGCCATCCCATTCGTACCAAACGAGCTTTGGAAATTATCCCTGGTCTTTTTTCTTGGTTTTTAATATTGTTTCCAATTTGGGGATCTTTGGTAATTCCTCAAGCAGTGGCTTATTATGTAATTATTTTTGCTGTTTATTGGCTTTATAGATCACTGGCTTTAACTTTTTTTGCCACCATTTCTCATTTTAAAATTAAGGCTTTTAGCAAATATGACTATTTGCCAGAGCTAAAAAAGCTTTTTCCACAAAAATATAGTCAAATTCATCACATTATTGTTATTCCTACTTATCAAGAACCACTTTCTACTTTAGAAAGAACTCTAACTGGTCTCACTAAACAAACTTTTCCAAGAAAAAACATTCACATTATGCTTTCTTTTGAAGAAAGAGAGGGTAAAATCATCGACCATAAAGCAGCAGCTTTACAAAAACAATTCGGCAAAGAATTTGGTCATTTATGGATCAGTAAACATCCAGACATTGTTGGAGAAATTAAAGGCAAATCCTCCAATACTTGTTACGGAGCCAAAGCAGCTAAAATTCTTTTAGTCGATCAAGAAGGAATCCCAATTGAAAATATTACTATCACCAGTGAAGATGCTGATGCCATTTTTCATCCTCATTATTTTTCTCATTTAACCTATCTTTTTTTAACTAGTGAAAAACCTTACAATCGCAGTTGGCAGGGAGGACTTAATTTTTACAATAATATTTGGAAAGTTCCCGCACCTATTCGTGTTCTAGCAGCTATTCAATCAGTGACGCAAATCTATATTTTGTCACGTCGCGATCGTTTAATTAATTTTTCTACTTATTCAACTACTTTAAAACATGTTGAAGAAATTGGTTATTGGGACACAGACGTTATTCCTGAAGACTATCGTTTGTTTTTTAAGTCTTATTTTGCTAAAAAAGGTGATTTTGAAGTTGACCCAATTTTTCTACCAATTTATGCCGATGCTGTTCAATCAAATAGTTTTTGGAAAACCATGCATAGTCAATATGAACAAATTAAACGTTGGGCTTGGGGAGTGAGTGATGATGCCTACGTGATTAGACAATATATTTTGACTGAAGGAGTTCCTTTTTGGGATAAAACCATTCGTGTTTTTAAAGTAATAGAAGATCATTTTTTATGGCCGGTTAATTGGTTTGCTGTAACTATTTCTGCAATGCTTCCTCCAATTTTAAATGATGAATTCACTCGTACTATTATTGGTAAAACCTTGCCTCAAGTTACTTCTACTTTGCTTACTCTATCATTGATTTCAATGGTTACTATTTTCTTAATTGATGGTAGTAACAGACCAGCAAAACAAGAAAAAAGAAGTATTTTTTCTTATATTATCCAACCTTTAGAATTTATTCTTATTCCTGTTGTTGGCTTCTTTTTCTCTGCTCTACCAGGCATAGATGCTCACACCAGATTAATGCTTGGTAAATATATGGAGTATAAAGTAACTGAAAAAATTTAAACTAAGTTACTTGCTTTTCATAAATAAAACAAGATAAAATGAATGAGTATGAAATTAATTTCTTTTCTAAAAAAAGCTGATCGTTTCTTAGATCGCCAAACCCCATTATTAATTCTTTTTGTATTAATTATTTTTCTGCGTTTACCAAATTTTTTTGAACCCTACTGGTATGGTGATGAAGCCATCTATCTTACTCTAGGCAATGCACTTAAAAATGGTGAAAAACTATATACCACCATTATCGATCATAAAACCCCCTTAATTTACTATTTAGCCATGGTGCCTAATCAATTTTATTTTAGAATCTTAAATTTGATTTGGATGCTGTTCACAACTACTTTTTTCTTTGTTTTCGCCAAAAAACTATTTAAAAAAGATAGGTGGGCATTCTTAGCAAGTTTAATTTTAGTGTTATTGACAACATTGCCTTGGTTAGAAGGCAATATTCCCAATGGCGAACTATTTGTCATGGGTTTTGTCATGTTAGGAGCTGTTTTATTTAGTCAAAGCTCCATCTTTTTAAATTTTTTTAAGAAAGAAATTATATTAAGTAAAACTCTAAAAGATAGTTTTTTACTAATCATGGCTGGTTTTATGATGGGACTTGGTATTTTAACTAAAGTACCAGCAATTCTTGATGTCGCTGGATTTTTATCAATTTTTTGGTTAATTTTGGTGACAGTTTTTTTCGATAATAAAAGTAATTTGAAACAATTAAGTAAAACTTTTTTCTATCTATTAAACAGAGGTCTTTTCTTTGTAAGTGGCCTGCTTTTGCCCATTCTGATTTCAGTTGTTTATTTTGTCGTTAAAGGGCA
Organism: uncultured Pseudomonadales bacterium; assembly: GCA_964495475.1. Taxonomy (GTDB): domain Bacteria; phylum Patescibacteriota; class Microgenomatia; order UBA1400; family PJMF01; genus UBA1364. The sequence continues at coordinate 38,185 of CAZBVY010000002.1, read as the reverse complement.
GGGAAAAGATTATTTAGACTATGGTCTTCTTTATAATTTGCGTTACAGCCAGTCTTGGCCTCTTGATTTAGGAAATAGTTTAATAAATTTTGCTTTTAGTATGCCTGGTAAAACTATTGTTTTATTTGCTGTTTTTATTTTAGTTTCGCTTAATCATGATAAATTAAAAAAGAGATTTCAATTTATTAGTCTATATTTCATTTTTACTTTATATTCTGTTTTACTTTCCAGCAGACCTTATCCTCATTATTTTATTCAAATGGTGCCAGCTCTGGCTTTACTGGTAGTTGATTCACTGATTACGCTTGGAGAAATGAAAAAGAAAAAAATATTGCATACCACTAAAACACTGATTATTAGTGGTGGATTATTATCTCTTACTGCCTACATCATGTTGAGTTTAAATTTTAGGCCATATTCCAGTGTCAAATATTATAAACAATTTTATAAATACGCCACTTTAAAGATTAACAAAGAAGAATATGAAAATTCTTTTGATTCTTTAATTGAAGAAAATCGTCAAGTTAGTAAATTAATAAAAGAAATGGGTATTCAAAGAATGTTTATTTGGGGTACCAATCCTTTGCTTTATGCTCAAAGTAAAACTATTCCCACTTCTCGTTTTACTGTTGCTTTTCATATTAAAGATTTTGATGATCAGAATCGCACCTTTGCCCAAATTGAAAAAGAAAAACCAAAACTCATAATTATTATGAACGATGAAAAAGAAAATTTTCCTAAATTAGAAGAGTATTTAAATAACTATTACTTAGCTAATAATGAGTTTCGACACATGACGCTTTATTTAAGACAATGATGGAATTAACCTTTAAAACAGAAAAAAAGAAAACAGGTCTTCGTTACTTAAGATTTTTGCCAAAAAATTTACGAACAATTGGCTTGTTATCTATTATTCTTAATATCATTTCTTTATTAGTAGTTGTTATTTTTTATACTTCACTCCAAAAAGAAATTCCAATTTTTTATTCTCTTTCTAGTGATCAACAGTTGGCAGATAAAAAATTTATATTAGTTTTGCCAATTATTGCCACCCTCATGAATGTCGTTCATTTTTTAATTGCTTATATTGAAAAAGAAATTAATGCAAATATTTTAAAAATGTTTATTGAAATTTCATTACTCTTACAGTTTTTGCTTTTGGCGATTCTTCTTAGAATCATTATAATAGTTTATTAATGTGGTCTTTTTTAAGTAGTTTTTTAGTTGCCCTACTCATAACCCCTTTGGTGATTAGTTTTTATCGTCGACATAATTGGTTAGATGACCCAGAAAAAAATAAACATGCCAAAAAAACTCATCTTCAGGCTGTTCCCAGAGGTGGTGGATTGGTAATTTTTCTAGCTACTCTTTTTGGAGCTTTTTTAATTTTAAATTTTGATAAATATTTAATAGCAATATTTTTAGGCGCTAGTTTATTAACAATTGTCGGTTTCATAGATGATATTTTTGATATTAATCCATATACAAGATTAATTACTGGATTATTTGCTAGTTTAATTGTAGTTGGAGCTGGCATCGGCATTGCTTATGTTAGTAATCCTTTTGGAGCAGGAGTCATTCATCTTGATCAACCACAGCTCAATTTTTACTTATTTGGCGAAGATAGATCTATTTGGATTCTTTCTAGTTTGTTTGCTGTGTTTTTTATCTTGTGGAATATGAATATTATTAATTGGGCCAAAGGGGTGGATGGACAATTACCAGGATTTGTATCAGTTTCTTGTTTATTTATCGCTATTTTGGCCAATCGCTTTGCAGATAATCCTACTCAATTTAACGTTGCTAATTTGGCCCTAATTGTTTCTGGTGCTTTTGCTGGACTTTTAGTCTGGAATTTCTATCCACAAAAAATCATGCCTGGCTATGGAGCCGGATCTTTGGCTGGCTATTTTTTAAGTATTCTAGCTATTTTATCTGGCGCAAAAGTAGCCACGACTTTAATGGTGCTTGCCATTCCTACAGCTGATGGGGTTTTTACCATAGTTAGACGAGTATTGGCAGGAAAATCACCTTTTTGGGGTGATAGAGGGCACTTACATCATAAATTAATTGACTACTATGGTTGGGGAAGAAGAAGAGTGGCAGTTTTTTATATTTTAACTAGTGCTGGGCTTGGTTTATTATCTTTATATTTAGAAACCACTGGTAAAATCATTGCCATTCTTGCAACTTCTTTCGTTGTTTTTGCATTTTTGGTATATAGTAAAATTAAACAAAATGGATAATCTAATTTTTCTTTTAATTAAATCTTGTCGCCCTAAACAATGGCTTAAAAACTTTGCCGTATATGCGGCTTTGGTTTTCTCTGGATTCTTTTTTTATCAAGAGGTCGGTCAACCCCCTTATTTTTTTATAGTTACTTATGCTTTTATAATTTTTTGTGTTCTCACTTCAAGTATTTATTTAGTTAATGATTTATTTGACATTCAGTCAGATAGAAAACATCCTTTTAAGAAAAACCGTCCATTGGCTTCTGGTAAATTACCTATTCCAATTGCAATTTTTAGTGTTGTAGTTGGATTAGCTTTGGTGTTCTTTTTATCGCTTAATCTGCCAAATTTTTTCAAAATATTAGTTTTTGCTTATTTTGCTCTACAAACTTTATATTCCAGTAAACTAAAGCATTACGCAATTTTTGACATCATCGCCATTGCTCTGGGGTTTCTGATTAGAGTCTATGCTGGAGCAGTTGTGGTCAATTTGCACATGAACGTTTGGTTTTTGTTAACAGTTATTTCTGTTTCCTTGTTTATGGCTGTAGGCAAAAGACAAAGTGAACGCACTCTATTAAGTAATAATCATGTTGAATTTGCCCGATTAAGTTTAAAAAAATATAGTCAAAGATTACTTGATCAATACACTGCGGTTTTTGCTACTTCTACTTGGCTGACTTATGCCATTTTTACTTTCCAAAGCTATACTAGTCAAGGTGTTAACTTACTCTACGAAAAGTTTCCAGAATTATATTTTATTCTACCCAAAACCTTGCAGTCACAAAAATTATTAATGCTTACTCTACCTTTCGTCATTTTTGGAGTCATGAGATATCTACAACTAATTTATGAGGAAAATAAAGGTGAGGCGCCAGAAGACATCTTGCTTAAAGATAAACCATTATTAATCACGGTCTTTATTTGGTTAGTTTTAGTTTTATTCTTGATTTACGCTTAAGAAATCCATCAATAAATTGATTGGCAAACCATGACTAAAAGCTGTTAAATTGCCTTTAATACTCTCTATTAGAGCCATACCGCTATCATAAGCCGGAGAAAAAGCTGCAGACCAAGTTAAAACTGGTTCGTTAGCTATATATCTCTCAATTTCATCTTTACTTAAATGACGCATTTTAACTAAAACTTTTTCGCAACCACTTTTTTGTAAATTAAGTTTGGTGTCTAGAAAAGCATAACCAGTTAGAACCTCTATTTGTTGATCTGATTGAAATTCAAGCATTTTTCTGGCTTCGGTTAAATTTTTTGGTTTTTCCAAAATTTTGCCTTTTACATAACAAAAAGTATCAGCAGCAATAATTATGGCATTTTGATGATCCTTGGCGATTTTTTGAGCTTTAGCTAAAGCAATTCGTTCTGCTTTATCATATTGATCAATAAAAGGCACTGCTTGTTCATCAATGTCAGCAGGTAAAACTTCAATGGGTAAAAATAAAGAAGCTTTTAATAATTTAAAACGTTGTTTAGATTTTGAAGCTAAAATAATTTTTTTAGACATGATTAAGCAAATAATGTTCTACATCTAAAGCGGCTTGAGTACCCATGCCTGCAGAAACAATTGCTTGGCGATAACGATGATCAGCTACATCACCTGCAGCAAATACACCTGGCACAGAAGTTTGAGTTGAATAAACATCATGATCAGCTAATTTTATATATCCAACACGATCTAATTCAAGTTGATCAATAAACAAATTAGTACATGGTTTATGACCAATTGCTAAAAAGACACCCTCTGCTTCTAATTCTTGCAACTTCCCTTTAGTTTCAATCTTAATACTTTTAACAGCTTTACCATCTCCGACAATTTCTTTAAGATTGGTATTCCACAAAACTTTAATATTAGGATTGTTTAAAACTCTTTCCTGCATGATTTTGCTGGCTCTAAAAGCCTCACCTCGATACAAAATAGTTACTTGATTAGTAAATTTTGCTAAAGCGGTGGCGTCTTCCATAGCACTATCACCACCACCCACTACATAAACATTCTTATCTTTGTAAAAAGCGGAGTCGCAAACCGCACAAGTACTCACTCCGTGGCCAAAATATTCTTGTTCTCCGGGAATTCCCAACATAATGCTACTCGCTCCGGTAGCTATAATAATTGTATTGGCTTGATAATTTGCTTCACTTTGGCGAATTTGAGTCATCGCTTTTAATAAATCTTCATTGTTTAAAGATTTAAATTTTTTATAATCCATGCCTTCTGGCAAATTAGTCCATAATTGAAAAGGTTTTTTTGAAAAATCAACTGCTGTAATATATTCGTATTTAATATCTGTACCGAAACGAGTAGCTTGTTTTTGTAAATCCATCATTAATGATGGACCAGCTTTACCTTCAGGAAAACCAGGAAAATTTTCTATATCGGAGGTGTACATCAATTGTCCACCAATTTCCATCCCTGCGAATAAAGTTGTTTCTAAACGAGCTCTTGAAGTGTAAATTCCAGCAGTAAGTCCTGCAGGACCAGAGCCAATAATTGCTAAATTTAATTTCAACATTTTAATTCCCTTTTTATTTTAACTTGCCAAAGCTTTATCTACCATAGCTTTTAGTCCAGCTTCTCCAGGAAAACCAATTTGTCTATCTACTTCTTGTCCATCTTTTAAAACAACAAAAGTGGGAATACTCATCACACCATATTTTGTAGCAGGTTCACGAGCTTGATCAACATCGACTTTAACGATTGTGGCTTTGCCAGCATAATCATCTGCCATTTTATCTACGATGGGGGCGGACATTTGACATGGTCCACACCAAGTAGCAAAAAAGTCTACAAGCACGACCCCTTTGGCGTCTTCTGCTGTACTTTGAAAATTACTATTATCTAAATGAACTGCGCTCATAATTACCTTTCTAAATTAATTAATAACGAAGAAGTTCTTTAAGTACTAAATCCAATTGCTGACAATTATTGTCTTTGGAACAAGTACTCGCTTCACTGGTCAAAATATCACGCGCTACTCTAGAAATAGAATTGCGTGCTGCAGCCAATTGGCGAGCAATTTCAATGCAAGGTCTTTTTTCCTCATACATTTTAGCAACACCATCAATTTGACCACTGATGCGATTTAAAGAAATAGCTATGGAATCTTTTTTTACTTGATTCATGTTTTTATGATATACCGGTGGGGGGTATATTGACAAGAGGCAAATTTAGTCAAGTTTTTTAATGGCAGCTTGTTTTTGAATAATAAGTGATAATAACTGATCAAGTTTTTTTTCTTCTTCAACTGTTCTTTTCAAACTACTATCTAATTGGCTAATTTCTTCGTTTATAACCATAATTTCTCGACGTAATGATTCTTTTTTGACTTTAGATAAAACTGCTTGCCACTCTTTTTCTATTTCACTTTCTTGTAAGTTTTTTTCATATTCTGGATTTAATAAAACATCCATTAAAATCTTTTTTAAGTCTTCAGCTAAATAACTAGCAAATTTTTGCAAATCGAAATTATTTTTATAAAACAAAAGTTGCTCTATGATTTGCTTAAAACCACTGCTATTAAATTCAAAGTCATTTAAAGAAGTTGCTTTTTCCTTCACTAAATCTGTAGAAAAATTAAATAACAAAAATAACATGTATTCTTCATTACGTTCCTGATAACTTTTAACTGTATTAGCAGGTGTTATTTCATCTTCTTTTTTTGCTTGATTAAGCAATGATTTTTTTTGGCCAAATTTTTTAATATCTTCTTTTAATAAAGATTCTTTAACATTTAATGCAGTCGATAGTTTTTGTAAATAAAATTCTTTTTCAACAGCATGATCAATTGTTTCTAAAATTGGTGCTAAACGATTAATAATTTTTCTCTTGCCATCGGCTGTTTTTGGATCATAGGAATCTAAAGCGTGATTGAATAAAAATTCATAAACAGAAATTGCACTCTCTACCGCTTCTCTCCAGACTTTTGGTTTTTCTCTAGATAGTTCGTCGGGATCCTTAACTCGATCTTCTTCGTTTAAAGAAGCTAAATGTTTTAAATCGATAACTCTTAAATCTATACCTTTAGTTTTTACTATTTCGATAGCTCGTTCAGTGGCTTTTACTCCGGCATCATCGGCATCAAGAGAAAGAATAATTGTTTTTGTCACTCTCGATAATAAATTAACTTGATCGGCGGTTAAAGCAGAACCTTTAATAGCAACAATATTGTTAACATGGGCTTGAGTAGAAGAAATCATGTCAAATTCACCCTCAACCACAATTACTTGCTCTTTCTTTTTAATCTCTCTAAAAAGTTCACTATATCCATAAAGCATTTGTGATTTATGGTAAAGCAATGTTTCAGGAGAATTAATATATTTAGCTTCCTTAGGAGATTGACTTAAAAGGCGACCAGAAAAACCAACTACTTGACCACGATGATTTTTTAAGGGAAAAATAAGACGTTCGCGAAAACGATCGTAATAACCACCATTTCTACCTTTAATAATGAGGCCAGTTTTTTCAATTAATTCTAACGAGTATTTCTTTTTTTGATGCAAGTATTTGAGCAAAGAATCCCAAGCATTAGTCGCAAAACCTAATTGAAAAATTTTAATAGATTCATTGGTAATGCCACGATTTTTTAAATAATCACGTCCTATTTGACCAACTTCATGTTTAGTTAAAAGAAAATGATAATATTCTTTGGCGAAACTCAATACTTCAATTAGTTTTTCTCTTTCTTCATCATCCTTACTTTTTTGAAATTCTTTTAAGGTTATTCCAGCTCGATCAGCTAAAGTTTTTAGCGCTTCATAAAAAGTAATGCCTTCAAAATTCTGTAAAAAATCTAAGGCATCGCCATTAGCTCCACAGCCAAAACAACGATAGCGTTGTAATGAAGGATTAACAAAAAAAGAAGGAGTTTTTTCATTGTGAAAAGGACAACAAGCCTTAAAATTAATACCAGAATTTTCTAGTTTAATTTTTTCGGCTACAATCTCGACTATATTTGTCGCATCTTTTATTTCTTTAATTTGTGACATAAAAAAAAGTTTATTTAAGTGCTTTATCGCACTTTTCAGGAGAAAAAGCAAGCAGAGGTCGTTATAAAATCTTGGTATTAATTTTTAATTATTTGTTCAATTGCTTGATTAAGAGTTTCCGCATTTAATTTATCTCTACCTATTAAAATAATTTTAGTAGCTTGATCTTGATTCATTTCTAAATATCTTTGAGATGGTAAATTGTCTGAACCATTTCTGAAACTAGGCAATGAACAATCAAAAATTATGAGCAAGGATTTAGCTTTTTGAGCAGATATCCTTTTCCATTTTCCATAAAGCTCGTTAATTTGTTCAATATTAGCAATTCTAATAAAGAATACAAAAAAATCTTTGGCGCCAATCTGTTCAATTTGTTGTAAAAAATTTCTTTGATCAAGGCGACCATTTAAAGCAATAGTTGGTGTTGAAAGTTTTTTTGTAAAAAACTTTTCTAAAACATCAAATCTTAATGGTATTTGCGAATCCAGATAATACAAAACTCGATTAATTGGAATTTCTTTTTTCTCAGTTTGATCAGAATTTAATTCTTTATTTTGAGACATAAAAATACAATAAAAAATATTCCTCCCATTCCTAGGTATTCTAATAATTGTGGCCAAAAGAAAATATAGATAATGGAATTATTGTCTTGACCACTTAAAATCCAGGCGTTAGTCCAATTATTAATTTTTTGATGATCTAAAAGTTTTCCTTCTTTAAAAGCTAGCCAGCCATCATCATATGCTTGAGAAAGTTTCAAGTATTTGGCATTACAATCATCAGATAGTTTAATTTGATAGAACCACAGGGCTTTTTTCTGAACCTCAAGGTCACAAGTGGGTATTTCGGCAATTTCAGTAGGAGAAATATTTTTTTGCAAAGTAATATTCGTCAAAAAATTATATGGCCAATAAAAAACCTCGGCTGATTTTAATAAATTACGATTAACTTCTTTACCATAAGAGTCGGTAGATAGATAAAGTGTATAGCCCTGATTGAAACTTTCGGTAGGAGGCAAAACTTGATAGTTAATACCGTCATTTAAATAAGTTTCTAAAGGACTACGTCCTAAACTTTCTGTTTGAATGGCAAAAACAAAAGGAATAGAACTCAAATTTTGAACATCTAACTTAAACATATAAGCTGAATTATGTTTAAGTTGTTCTAAATAAAAATAATCACAAACACTCGTATTGATTGCTTGATAATAATTTTCATTTTCTTTTTTCTCTTTTGAGTAGTTTCCATTATTTAAAGGTCGACAATTTATAGCTTCATTTATATTTGAATCTGTTTTTAAAAGATTTTGTTGTAATAAAAATTTTGGAATTTTAACCATAAATTCAAAATTTTCTGCGAGAGCGATATTTTTAGTTTGTAAATCAAAAAATGGTAAATCAAAAAAAGCATAATCAAAATATTCAATTTTAGTTTGATTGCTAAGTGCAATGGTGTTGCGTAATTTAGTCGACAATAAAATATTTAATTGCCCATCTTGAGTAAATTTGTTAAGCAATTGGTGATTAATATTTAAAAAACAATTATCGCTATTTTGACAAACAGTGCTATTTAAGACAATTTCTTTAATTAAAGGAAAAACAAAATGTTCTTTATTTAAATAAATTTCTGGTAAAAGTGCCTTAAAAATAAATTTTGTCTGATGATTATTGGTTGTCCAAGTGACTTGAAAAGGCAAATAATTTTCTGCAACCAATAAATCTTTTGTTTTAAAATTTAGGTCTTCATCTGATAGATCTTTTAAACTTTTCAGGTAAAAAGCATTATTATCTTCAGTTAACATAAATTCTAGTTCGCTTTGCAAATGATTGGTAAACAAAGAAGCAAAAGGATAAATAATTTCTGCACTTTTTGCGTTATTTTTATTAACACTCAAATAGTCGTGAAAATCAGTAAAAGCCTGGTCGCTCCAGCTATGTTTATAAGAATTATTTATTATAGGTAAATCTTTATATAAACTTATAAAATCTTTTTCACGATTATTTTCCGTATCAGCAAAGCTATAAAGAGTAATAAAATCAAACTCTTTAACCAAATTTAGACGGCTAGAGCTAGCCAATAATTCTTTAAGTGTTTGATAATCAAACGGTTTAATCGTGTTACGATTAATAATCGAAGCATCTAATAACAAATAATCAACATCATATTGACTGAAAATATTTTCTAACATTTTCACGTCTTTTTTATCTAGAGCTGTTTGTAATTGCCAATAGTAACGTTCATTTGCTTCGCTCCAAACATCAAAAGCACGATCCATAATGGGTTGCTTGATGCCATACCATAAGAAACCAGAGCCTCTATAACCCCAATTATTCCACTGCCAACCATAAAAACTATGTTGAGGTAAATTGGCAATACGACTGCTTGCTGGCACTTCATACTTAAAATAATTAAAAAGTTCAAAATAAGCCTCTGGAATCTTTATTCGCAATCTTTCATAAAAGAAATGACCCTGAAAAGAAGGCCATGAATAAAATATTAATGAAATAAAGAAAAGCAAAGAGAACAACAATTGAAGAAACTTGTTTTTAAATTTTGAAAAAACAAAAGCTAAGCCAAAAGTCAGTAATAAGCTGTAAAACAAACTATAAGGAACAATCCATTTAGTAAAAGCTGAGCGAAAAATTTGACCAAAAAGCGGTATGTTTTCACGTAAAAAATCATAAATAAATCCAAGAGGCGGATTAGAACCAAGAAGAATAAAGCTACAAGTTAAAAATAAGATTAAAAACAACCAATGAAATTTTATTAATTTGCTTGGTGTTTTTTTCAAGGTGAAAAGATAGACAATTCCTAATAATAGAAAAGCAAAATAAACAAAAGAGGTAAAATTAATTAATGGATTTTGAAAGTGAGTTTTCCAAGGTTCGAGTAAAAAAACTGTATTTCCCCATTGGTCAAAATCAGTAAAATCAAACCAATAGCCCTTTAGTTGAATCAGGTCATAAATATTGCCAAATTTATTATTACGCAAAAACACAGACTCAGTGGTCATTAAGTTGCCTTTGGCATTAATGGCTATGTCACTATTTTTTAAAGTAAAAATCGATACTGGTAAAAGCCAAAAAGCATTTGCGAGAAAAACTATTATTAAAATTTTTAAAGAATTAATAGTCTTTTCTTTTTTAGAAATAAATTCTTTTTTAAAAACATAAAATAATAAAATGATTAGCAATAAAATTGAATAAACTAAAAAAACAGTCTGCACATAAGCAAAGCTCGTGCCCAATAAAGAAAACAAGGCAAATAAAAGCAAAGTCTTTTTATTGGGTTGATTTAAATATTTAAACAAATAGTAAATTAGCCATGGGAAAAACGCAAAAAAAGAAGAAAACGGTTCAAAAGTAACATAAAAATTTTGAACTGTGCCAATATTTAAAAGATAAAAACAAGCTCCCAAAAAAGAAGCTGGTCTATTTTTTGTCAAATAAACAAAAAGTGAATAAGAACCCAAAACTCCAACAATCAGAGCAATAAAATTCCAAAAATATCGTAATAAATTTTGATTTAAAACTAGAGAAAAAGGAATCAGTATTATTTGACGAATTAAATCAGCTCCATGTCCCATTCCTCCAAGTAATCCAAGTCCTTGATATTCTTGCCAAGAAACATTTAGGGCTCTTTCAAGATTAAGAGTTGCACTTAAATCTGTTTGTAGGTTATCCCAGCCAACTAAAAAAGTATCAAGATTAAAGTTTGACAACAAAAGAATGCAAACAAGAATCATCAACAAAAACGGAAAAATAAACCTATTTATAGATGTCATCTATATTAGATTATATTTTGAAAAGGCGAACAAGGGAAGGAACACTTAGATTTAACAATTTATTATTACGCCACAAATTATATAAAGGAAAAATTAATTTTTTAGGTAAAATAAAAACAACTATTAATTGTAAAAAATTAAAGAGTAAATCAATAAGACTAGCTTCATGGGCATATTTTAAACGTGTTAAAAATGTTAAATAAAATGTTTTTTTTGGATCTTTAAGAGAAGTATTTTTATCATGTAAACGATAAAAGTGCAAAAAATCAGGTAAATTACCAGCTTCTCCATATTTAAAAAGCTTAAACAATAACTCCACCTCTTCAGCAGTATTTTTATTTTGATCATAAGCAATAAAATCTTTTGGTAATAAACCTCGATTAATCATCATGGAAGGCTGTTGGATAGGAATTGAGCGAAAAATCATCTTCATGATTTCATCATTACTCATTGGAAACTGTTTTTCACCAATTTTTTGACCATCTTTATCAATTAAAACACATTGTGAACCAACAACTACGGTGCTTGGATTTTCTTTTAAAAATCTTAGTTGTTTACTAATTCTCTCAGGATGCATTAGATCGTCAGCGTCCATACGAGCTACATAGTTACTCTTAATCATTGATAAGGCCAAATTGGCGGCTCCAGCAACTCCACGATGCTTACCATTTCTATAGACCTTAACTCTTTTGTCTTTTTTAGCAAAATTTAATAAAATCTCATAAGATCGATCAGTTGACCAGTCGTCAATAGCGAACAATTCCCAATTTTGATATGTTTGAGATTTAATACTTTCTAATGTCTTGCTGAGATATTCCTCAGCATTATAAACAGGCATTAGAATTGAAACTAATGTTTTTTCTTTTACAGTTTTCATATTTTAAAAAACAAGAAACCTTAAACTCACAATCTTTAATATTATTATGAACTTAAGGTTTCCCGCGAGCTTTTGAAGACTCGCGGGAATTGGAGGATCGAGGACGGCTATTCGCCGCCCTCCCAAACTGGGGGGACAGCGTCGGCAGAACATCCGTAGTGAGCAGCTTGTTCAGCCACCCGCTGTTCGACGAGGACTTTTGTCCAACCATCGATATCGGATGAAGGCAAATCATAAATTTCATATCTGCCGTCAAGGATTTTGAAATTTTCGTACCATCCACCAGACAGTACTACAATTTCGCATCCTTCGCCTTTAATAGAGTTTTCACCCCAAGAAAGGTCCCAACCGAAAACGATGCCCAACTGATTGGCATTTACACCAATGTCAAAGAGACCAGGATCGGCCTCTCCCGCCGGATCTTCACCAGCGTCGAACAGCTCGGGATTAACCAAGCTATTCGTAACAACTGGTGCTACCACGGTAGTTGGTACGGGGGTAGATACTACGACAGCCTCAGTGGCCGCCGGAGTAGCAGTTACAACAACCACTTCTACCCGAGCTGTTTGGGTCGGAACTACAGTAGCGGTACCTGCAGGCGCTTGCGCACCACAGGCGGCGAGTAAACTCGCCAAAACGAATACGAATACAACGAGCAAAACATTTTTACGCATGAGATTCTTCTCCTTATATGCGCGAAATTCCACTAAGCGTTAGTGGTCACCGACTCGTCCTTTGCCTTTCGGCACGAAGGGCCAGCTTTTTTAGAAACCATTTATAAAATACACAATAAGTCAAAAATGATTTCCACAAAAGCTGGACCTAAATGCTTCAGGCATTTTCCTCCAATTGTTAAGGTGCACTTTTGTCTGATTTTAATCGCTAATTGTAGAGCAAATCTACTCAAGCAATTCCTCTTTCAAAAGTTCCTTTTTCTACTCTTTCGAGCAGAAAGGAGGCTTCTGACGACTTATCGTCTATTCGGAATGGTGAATAAACAAGTAGTCAGAAACCTTTTTTCTGCCAAAAATGTTAAGACAGTTTAGCTGTCAGTTAAATGAGGAAAAATCAAATTGTGTAATTTTTAGTTAAGCCATTCCTCACATAACTAATACAAAGTATATCACTATAAGTCATTTTTGTCAATATTATGGGATAGTTTTGAGCTCTTTAAAAAACAAAATCCCCGCCTACAAAACTTGTAAAGCGGGGTTTAAATTTCAAAATTTAAAAATTATTTTTTAACAATAACTCTAGCTTTTTTCCAAGCTAAAAAACCAAGACCAGCAAAAGCTAAAGCTTCTAAAGTTAAAATTGTGCTTAAATCAAAACCAGTGGCTGGAGTGGTTTTGCTAACAATTTTGCCACTTTCAGTAGCTACGCAGAAACTAGCACTGTCATTATCACTAATAGAATCGATGTGAGAATAAACATGAGCGGAATTAGTAATACAAGTAGTACCTACTGGCAATTCACCTGCATTTTTAAAACGAGCTACAAAATAAACGGTTACACTTTCATCAGGATTAAGTCCACCTAAACCAAATTTAACCTTGTGATCGGTAACTTCAGCACGATAATCACCTCTGTCACTACTAACATAAATCATGTAATCATCTAAACGATCAAAATCATCGTTGATGTTGACGCTGTCAACTTTAACATCGGAAGTATTTTGTACACGTAATTTGAATTTAACTTCTTCACCAGGAGCAAAAGTATAATCTTTGGCATCAATATTATCCCAATATTCATTGGTTTCTGGATTGAAAACTTTTTTATCTAAACTCAAATCACCAGTTTCGCAAACTTCACCTCCACCATAAACGGTGTGGCATTCTTTAGCATTGGCTAAGTTCACAAAGAACAAAAAGAAGCCAGTAACTATTAGTAAGTAAGAGATTGTTTTTTTCATATTAGGTCTCATGAACAAGTATTATATATTTATAATTGTAAATTGTCAATATTATGGGATGTTGTAAGTTTATAAAGCAACTGGAATCGCACTAATAAAAAGTCTTTGCCAAGAAGTTCCTGGAGGCCAACAAGTTTGCAAAAGCAATATATTTTGATCCTGACGATCATTAACAAAATTAATTTCGTTTCCCTTAACTACATTTTGTTCACTTACCTGATACACAAATTTTTCCTCACCCAAATGCAAAATGATTTGATCGCCAGCAACTAAATCTTTAATTTGATAAAAAACTGCATTAAAAGCCTCTACATTCCAGGCTCCATCAGTAGAGTGACCAAAAATATAAATTAATTTATTTTCTCCAGGAAAACCTGAGTTTAAAGCGTGAGCTACACCTTCTTCTAAAGCGATTTGATATTCTTTAACCTCGTTGGGATTGACGTTAGCTTGCACTTTTTCATATAAATTCAATTTGGGAATTTCAATAAAAAATGGCAAAGATTCATAATCTTTAACTGGAGTAATTTCCGCAACAGCACTTTGACCGGCTTCTTTATCTGCATTTGAGTTTGATTCTTTAGCAAAAATTGGCCAAGAATTATCTAATTGTGCTTTAGTCCAATCAAAAAAAGCAAAACTATTTTTTTCAGCTTCCTCTGGAAAAACTTTAATAAAGGCAGGAATACTAGTTACTATTTGTTTAATCTCACTAGTTTTACTTGGCAAGTTTTTAACTTGCTCATAAGCAGTAAAAGGATTACTAAAAAAAATAAAAAGCAAACTCAAAACAAAAGAAAACAAAGCCAATCTTTGCAGGCTATGTGCTTTCTTCAAAAGAAATTTGGTGGGAGCTTTTTTGTAAAGCTTAATCCCAGTCTTTTTCTTAAACATTATAGGACATTATAGCGCGAGGAGCGTAAAAAAGCAATTTGATGCAATTTTTTAAGCAATAAAAAGCCATAACCAAAAAATAAATCGCCAAGCAGTGTGCGACTATAAAACGGCAGAGCCAACACATAACAAGTTAGAAATCCTTGCCAACTATGATCATACCAGGCTAAAAAGACTCCAAAATTGGAAAGTAGAAAAAAACTAAAAGAAGCCATCGGTAAAAATATCCACTGCTTCTTAGAAAACTTACGGGCTAAAAAGGCAAAAAAAGGATAAGCAGCAAAACCAAGATAAGTCCACAAAAATCCTTGATAAAAACCACCTTTGAAAAAATCAAAAGCTAGAATGGATAAAAAATAAAACAATAAGTTTCCACCAAAAAATCCATAAGCTCCTAGTGGAGAAATATTAGCTGGCAAAAAACTAAACCTAGAGATATAGGTTAGGATTGCCCCACTTAAACTAATAAGTGATTTCTTCATATTTAAGCTCGATCTTATCATTTTTTTGTAATTCAATTTGAGCAATACCAGTTTGAGCATATTCGCCATTCTGATAAACTGCCCAATAATTCTTATTATCTGCCATTAAACCATTTACTCCTTCAATCATCACTCCAAAATCATATTTTTTAAGGCTTAATTCTACCCGACTTTCAACTAGCTCTAAAGCATTTTGACCAGAGCTGGTGGCAACAAATTGATAATCTTTTTGAGAATTACTCTCGCCAACTTGAAACTCTAATTGAGCAGAAGGAGCGATACTAGGATTAGTTTCTGTTGCTGGTATTGCGTCATTAAAAAATAATTCACGAATTTTAGGTTGACGTAATAACAACACTCCGACAATTAACAAAAAAAATATAAAACTGACAAGTTTATTAATATTTTTAGTCATAACTCGTGCTATTCTAATATATAAGGTTCCAATGAGCAAACGTCTTAAATCCTATTTTTTCATGATCATTAGTACCATTACCTGGGGAGCTTTTTTACCAATTGTAAAGCTAGGATTCAATGATTCTAACATCACTCCCTTTCGTTTTTTATTTTATCGTTTTTTCTTAGCAGGAATTTTGTCGCTTCCCATCATCATCTATTATTGGGGAAAAATTAAGCATAAATGGCAGACCATCAAGACAATTATTTTTTTAGAAATAATTGAAACTTCATTAGCTTTAAGTTGTTTGTATATTGGCTTAAGTCAAATTAGTGCCCTGGAAGCAAATGTAATCGCTACCAGTGCTCCATTATTTATAATTTTTGGAGGTATTATTTTTCTCAAAGAACGTCAAGATCGTCATGAATGGTTGGGTTTAATTTTTGCTTTTTTTGGAACAATTTTAATTACCCTAGAGCCCCTGTGGCATGGTAATAGTAGTTTAACAAATTCACTTGGAGGTAATTTATTGATTATTGCTCATAATATTTTTAACGCTATTTATTTTTTATTGGCTAAAAAACGTTATCATAAAATTCCTAAATTATTTGTCAGTAGCATTAGTTTTTATGTCGGAATTGTTACTTTTGCCGTTTTGTCAGTCATAGAATTACAATTCAACTTCAGTCTATGGCGCAACAGTATTATTAATGATTTGAGCTCTCTTATGGTTTGGGGCGTGGTAATTTATGGAGCGATCTTTGGCTCAATTATTGGTTTGACCACTTACATTAAGGGTCAAGACGGCATCGAAGCTTCAGAAGCCAGTTTATTTACCTATCTTCAACCAGCAATTTATATTCCACTGGGATATTTTTTGCTCCAGGAATCAGCTAGTTTATTGCAAATTTTTTCCCTTTTAATTATTATCTTTGGGGTATATATTGCCAGCAGAAAGAAAAAATGAATACACAAGAATCCTTCTCTTTAGTTATTTTTGGCGCCACAGGTAACTTGGCTCAATTAAAACTTATTCCCGCTCTCTATGACTTGGTCAAAGCCAATCTTTTGCCTGAAAAAATGAATATTATTGGCATCGGCAGAAAAGAACTTTCTCATGAAGAATTTAGAAAATATTCAGATATGGTGCTGCATCAACCCAATCGCCATCATCAACATCCAATTGAAAAAGAAGTCGCAGATAATTTACTTTCCAGAATGCTCTATGTATCTGGCGATATTGCTCAAAAAGAAGTTTACGATAAATTGATGAATCTGCTTGCAAAAGATAAATCATGCAGCAACCGCATGTTCTATTTGGCTACCTATCCAGATCTCTACCCAACTGTTTTTAATCATCTACAAACTAGCGGTCTAAATAACCAAGAATGTGGCTACGTCAGAGTCATTGTCGAAAAACCAATCGGCAGCGATCTTGATTCAGCTAAAAAACTCAACAAACTATTGACTAGTTACTACGCTGAGGACCAAATTTTCCGTCTAGATCACTATCTTGGCAGAGAAACATTGCAAAACATTTTAACTTTTAGATTTGGCAACAATTTGTTTGAATCATTAATCAATAAAGATAACATCGATCATATCCAAGTAACTGCTTCTGAAGATTTTGGAATTGGCATGCGCGGTGGCTACTATGACAGTGTCGGCGCACTCAAAGATGTCGGACAAAATCACATCTTGCAGATGATTGCCCTCACTACTATGGAAGCCCCAAAATCATTGTCTAATCAAGATATTACTGATAAAAGAACCAAAATTATTGAAGAACTTATTCCAGAAAAAGATCGTGTAGTTTTTGGCCAATATGAAGGTTATCTAGATGAAAAAGATGTGGTAACGAATTCTAGCAGAGAAACTTTTTTTAGCTTCAAAACTCACATCAATAATAAGCGTTTTCACGGTGTCCCAATTTATGTGAGAGGCGGCAAATTTCTCAAGCAAACAGTCACTGAAGTCGCCATTGTTTTTAAGAATGACGTCAAACATTTGTTTTCACACATCAACGGTGGCGGAGAAGCTAATGTACTGATTTATCGTATTCAACCAAACGAAGGCATTGTTCTAAAATTTCTCTCTAAATTTCCTGGAACAGATCTAAAGCTACAAAGTGAATACATGCAATACTGTTACAAACACACTGCTGCTACGCTGCCAGATCCCTACTTAAGACTATTATTCGATGCTCTTCGCGGTGATCAAACCTTTTTCGTTGATGCCGAAGAAGTTGAGGCGCAATGGAAATTCATTGATCCTTTAATTGCGGAGCGAAAAAATCTTGTTAGCTACCAGAGAGGTAGTTGGGGACCAGTTGAAGCTGATGAAATTATTGAAAAAGATGGTAGGAAATGGCTTGAACCATCAGTCTCTTTTTGCTCTTTCTAAACTTTAAGTCGCTCTAAAAAAATTTAATCTTTGGTGGCTTTATGGTGACCAAATTTATTGCGTAAGATCGAGACTACTTTATTGCGAAAGTTCTCAGGTTCATTGGCAGACTCAACTCTAACTTGAAAAGATTTTTCAATAATTGGTACTTCCACACCAAGTTCCTTAGCTGCTTGAATCGTCCACTCTCCTTCACCAGTGTGAGAGATAACTGAAGAAATATTTGCTAATTGAGGATTTTCTGCGAAAGCTTCCTGGGCCCAATTCACCAATCTAGATTCAATAACGGTTTTGTTATTATAAATGCGAAAAACTTCAGCTAGATCTGGCTTGAAAGAGCTTTTTTCTAAAACTGCCGCCCCTTCAGCAATGGCCTGCATCATGCCGTATTCAATTCCATTGTGAATCATTTTGACAAAATGCCCGGCACCACTATTTCCCACATAACCATAGGCGTCTGGCGCGCAAGCCGCTTTAATAACTGGCAAAACATAATCATAGTCAGCTTTATTTCCACCCACCATCATGCAAGCTCCAGATCTGGCTCCACCAGGGCCACCAGAAACTCCAATGTCTAAATAGTTAATGCCTTTTGAAGCTAATTCGGTGGATCGACGTATGGTGTCTTTATAAAAAGAATTACCGCCATCAATTAATAGATCACCACTTTTTAAATGTGGCAAAAGTTCATTAATAATTTGATCGGTGACTTGACCTGCAGGTAACATTAACCACACAACTCTACGCTTTGGCAAAGCTGCGATTAAACCTGCAAAATTAGCAGTAGTAGTGGCTCCAGCAGACACCACTTCATCAACAGCTGCCTTGGAACGATTCCAAGCCGCCACTTCTATACCCTGCTCCAGCAGGCGTAAGACCATGTTTTTACCCATTTTACCAAGACCAATGTAAGCAATCTTCATATATAATAAAATATATCATGTTTGGTCTAAAAATCCTCTCTAAGCTCAATCAGAAAAAATATCGCAGTGAATATGGCTGTTTTATTGTTGAAGGTAAGAAAGGTGTGTCTGAAGCCATCACGTCCGGAAAAGAAGTCATTCAGTTAGTCATGACTAGACAATTTGCTAACCAAGAAAAGAATTTTGGCGAAAATCAAGAAACATTGATCGTCGATGAAAAAGATTTTGCTAAATTGGCAGAAACTGTTACTCCATCGGGCATTGCGGCAATAGTGAGAATGCCTGATAATAATCTGGAAACTATCAAAAAAACTAAATTAATTGCCGTGCTAGAAGATATTCGTGATCCTGGCAACTTAGGCACCATTATCAGAACTGCCGATTGGTTTGGATTGGATGCCATTATGTTGATTGGCGGCGCCGATCCTTATCAACCCAAAGTCGTTCGCTCCAGTATGGGCTCCATTTTCCATTTACTCATTGTGACCAGCCAAAATGGCGAGGCTGATTTGATCGAACTCAAAAAAGCTGGTTTCAAAATTGTCGTTACCAGACCAGAATTAGCTGATTCAAGAAAAATCGTTAATTTTAGAGACAAAACTGCTATTGTTTTTGGTAACGAATCAAAAGGTACTTCCAAAGAAATTGATCAACTTGCCGATCAGTCTTTAAGCATTCCTAAGCATGGTCACGCCGAATCACTGAATGTGGCTGTTAGTTTTGGTATTGTGATCAATGATTTGATTAAAACTCGATAATTTTTTCCTTTTTTTCACTTATTTGACATAGCTAAAATTGTGATTATAATGAATATGTATTCAATATAAATTATCAAGAAAGGAGGCTATATGCCAAATTTTGATCAAACAGGTCCACAAGGACAAGGAAAAATGACCGGCAAAGGTTTAGGTTCTTGCGTCAATGGCCAAGCTAAAGGAATGGGTCGTGGCATGGGCTTTGGAGGCAGATGTCGTGGTTACGGTCGTGGACTGGGTAGATATTTCGGTTGGAATGCTCCTCAAACCAAAGAAGAAAAAGCTGAAGATCTCAAAGCTTATCAGCAATCTTTAAAGGAAGAGCTTGAAGATGTTGAAAAAGAACTTGCTTCAATGCAATAATGTTTTTATGCCAAGACCAAAAATACAGCGCCATTTGGGCTTTGATCCTAGTGTTTACTATTTTAAACCACAAGGTGTACCAATGCGTTTTTTAGAAGAAGTAGTGCTTCTAGCTGACGAGCTGGAGGCTCTCAAGCTTTATGAAGTTGATGATTTAGCACAAACAATTGCTGCTAAAAAAATGAATATTTCGCAACCAACTTTTGCTAGAATTCTAGATCACGCTAACAAGAAGATAGCTGAAGCAATTATTCATGGCAAAGCAATTAGAATTGAATCAAAAAAACTGAGTTAGCTGAAAGTTATTTAATAAAATATTTAAATAACCAGCCAAACATACTCTTACTTTGCATTTCATCGGTAGCAGTTTTTTGTAATTGTGTGTTTTGCTCTGTTAAAGCTTGGATGGTAGCTTCAATCATCGCAATATCACTTTTATTGGTAAGTTGAGTTTTTAATTCTGTCAATTTTTCAATGCGTAATTGATTTGCTTCAACTTGATTTTCAAGTTTTTTTAAAGATTTATAATCTGGTCCAATTAAAGATTTAATTAAACCTTTACGACTTCCTATCGTATCTAAATCAGATTTAACTTGTTCTTGAGCTTGCTTCTGCTCAGAGGCAATTTGTCTCACTTGCTCGCCAACACCACCTTTCATGGTCTTATTGGTTAGTAATTCTTCAACTTGAATAGCCACATTGCTCATTCGTTCTTTTGCAACATCACTACGTGGTGACTCATTTTTAACACCATCTCCTGCTTTATTAAGACTAGTTTCTTCTTTGGTTTCTACCATTAATTGTGAATCTTCACCCTGATTCTGAGTTTTAACTTGATTTTGAACCTGAACCGATGGCTGTGAAGGAGAAGTAGTTATGGCTTGTTGACCTGTAACAGAACCTTGACCTGAAGGGCCAGTTACAGAGCCACCACCAGCACTATCATTTCTCGCTGCCTGAACAAAAGTAGTAAAAGACAATAAAATTAGAGTAGCCAAAAAAATTGATAGAGATTTGTTTTTCATAATTTTTTATTCCTTGTATTCATATTAAATTAATTTACTTAAAAAGTAAAATTGTTTGACTTATAAAGATAAAAATTTGTATCTACTTTTAATACGGAAAAGAAATGATTTTTCTTTCACGGAGTTTTTTAATCTGAAAAAAGATGTAAAATCAAATTATGAAAATTCAAGTTTTAGGTTCGGGCTGTCCCACTTGTAAAAAATTACACGAAGTTGTTCTTAAGGCAGCAAAAGAACTCAACCTAGAAAAACAGGTTGAGTACCTGTCTGGCTCTGAGGGTATTACTAAAATCATGGAGCTAGGTGCCATGAGTAGTCCAGTTTTAACAATAAATAACAAAATCGTGATGACCGGTTTCAACGGTGATATAGAAAAAATTAAAACACTGATCAAAAACAATCAATAAAATGAATATTTTTACCCCTATTCAACAACTTGCAGATTTGGTTACTTATCAATGGTTGGGTGTTGCTACTCAGACTTATTTTGGTGATGCCGTTAATTTCTTCATTTATGATGTCATTAAAATTGGTTTGCTAATGCTATTGATCAATACCATTGTGACCATTACCGAATATTATTTCCCCATGGAAAAAGTTAGAAATATTTTAACTAAAAAACGATTATATGGTTTGGATTATCTAATAGCGGCTCTACTTGGCGTAATCACTCCTTTTTGTTCTTGCTCATCAATTCCATTGTTCATTGGTTTTATTTCAGCTAAAATTCCTTTAGGTATAACTTTTGCATTTTTAATTAGTTCTCCACTAGTTAATGAAGCTTCGCTATATTTATTTCCCAGCATTTTTGGTCTGCAAGTGACTCTACTTTATAACGTGATAGGAATTTTAATTGCCATTTTGGGAGGCATGTTGATTCAAAAATTGAACATGGAAAAATATATCAAACCTGAGTTTCTGAAGTTTAAATCAAGAAAACAAATTGAAGCTGAATATAAAAATGCGAAAGTTCCTTTCAAAGATTTAATTAAATTGTGGAAAGACCAGATTTGGACAATTACTCAAACAGTTTTTCCTTATGTATTGCTCGGCGTAGGAATTGGAGCATTAATTCATGGCTTCGTACCAGAATCTCTAGTTGCCAACTACTTGTCTAGTAAAGCTTGGTGGGTAGTACCAACATCAGTTCTACTAGGCACTCCTTTATACACTAATTCAATTGGCGTTGTTCCTGTGGTAGAAGCCTTAATTAATAAAGGTGTGCCAATGGGCACAGCACTTGCCTTTATGACTGCTTCAACCACTCTCTCGATCCCTTCTGGCTTGATGCTAGCCAAATTGATGAAGAAAGAACTATTAATAGCTTTCTTTGGCATCACCATTGTTGGCATTATCTTCATGGGTTATTTATTTAATGCAATTTTATAGAAAAAACATTCTAAAAAATTTCAAACAATTTGAGTTTAGATTTTATTCCTAAAAGCAATTTAATCGGCGGAAGGGGCGGGACTTGAACCCGCGGTGCCCGAAGGCGTCAGTTTTCGAGGCTGATGCAATAGCCACTATGCGACCCTTCCTTTTATTTTCTAGGGACCATTCTAACTCGAAACTCCTAGAAAAACAAAAAACTGCCCCAGAGGCAGTTTCTTGTTAAATTTATTAATAAATAATTTTATTTTTTTTCTTCTGTTGCGTTTTCTTTAGCGTCTTTGGCTATCCCCTCCATAACTTGTCTATGAGCTGCTTCAACATTCATTCTGGCTATTTTTTCAGCTACTGGATTACCTTTAGTATTTTCTACTTCACTGCAACAGTCTGGATCTAATTCTCCTGCTCTTTGCTCAATATTAACTGGCATGTCTTCCTTTCACTTTATATTTATACTGTGCACCCAGTGCGATTCGAACGCACGATCTTTTGTTCCGCAAACAAACGCTCTATCCAGACTGAGCTATGGGTGCTTAATTAAAGGACTCGACTATTATAGCCTAAAATATTCATTTTTTAAGCTTAAGATATTGTTTCCCTTTTAATTTATCAGGCAATAAACTCACTCCTGCTTTAGGATGCATTTCATAATCTTTACCATAACCAATTTCTTTAAGTAAATTGGTTTCAGGATTTTTAATAATCATCGGAATTTCTAAATTGCCAAATTTTTGCACATCAGACACAGCTTCTATGTAAGCATCGTAAGCACTGCGATCTTTTTTGCAGGTGGCTAAGTAGGCTACTCCATGAGCAAGATTTTCTCGACATTCTGGATAACCAATAGTTTGACAGGCTTGAAAAACAGCATTAGCAACTACTAAAGCGGTAGGAACGGCCAAGCCAATATCTTCAGATGCAAAAACTACCATTCGTCGAGCAATAAAAAGCGGATCTTCGCCAGCTTCTACCATTCTTGCTAAATAATACAAAGCGGCGTTAGGATCACCAGCGCGCATGCTTTTGATAAAAGCGCTGATGGTTTCGTAGTGTTCTGGACCTTTTTTATCGTAGCTAAGATGCTTAGATTGCAAAGAATTCTTGAGTGATTTTAATTCTAAATTGCCATAAAGCGTAAAAGTGTTGTCTATTAAAGTTAAAAGTTTGCGTGCATCACCAGAACTATAGTTTAAAAGAAACTCTTCACTTTTGGTTGGTACAGCAATTTTTTTAGCTTTCTTATTAATTAATTTTTCAGTTTCATGAATTTTTTTAACTGCCATCGTAAGAACTTTTTTCATCTCTTCTTCACTCAAAGCTTTAAAAATAAAAACTCTCATACGTGACAATAGCGGCGAAATAATTTCAAAAGAAGGATTTTCTGTAGTGGCCCCAATGAGAATTAAAATTCCCTCTTCGACAAAAGGTAAAAGATAATCCTGTTGAGCTTTGTTAAAACGATGAATTTCATCCACAAATAAAATTGGTACACGATAATCTTCTAGCAAACCTTTTTGACGACGACCATCTTCGACAATTTTACGAATATCAGCCTTGCCAGCAGAAACCGCGGAAATTTCAATAAATTCTCGATCACTTTCTTTGGCAATAATTCGAGCTAAAGTGGTTTTACCAACTCCTGGAGGACCCCAAAAAATCATTGAAAAAATTGCCTGCAAATCCATGGCCGCTTTGATGGGTTTACCAACTCCCACCAAATGATCTTGACCAATAAAATCATCAAGAGACTCAGGGCGAATAAGAGCGGCAAGAGGTTTAGATAAATCAGACATTAATGAGACTAATTTTACCCGAAAATGAAAAGAGTTGCAAAAGCCGTTTAACGAGTTTGTTTATTGCGAATAATTTTGTTTAAATAACGTTTACGAATTCTTAAACTCTTTGGAGTGACTTCTAAAAGTTCATCGTCTTCAATGAAATCTAGGCATTGTTCAAGACTCAACTCAATACGAGTATCTAAAACGGTTAAAAAATCAGCATTAGAACGGAAGTTAGTTAATTTTTTGGCCTTACAAACATTAACTTCCAAATCTTCTTGTTGATTACGTAGACCAATAATTTGACCCTCATAAACACTGTCTCCGGGATTAATAAAAGTTTTGCCACGTTCTTGAATAGTTTCTAAAGCATAAGCAGTAGCAGTTCCAGATTCAGTAGCAATTAAAGCACCATTACGCATTTGAGGTAATTCTGGACTTACGGGAGCATACTCTAAGAAACGAGAACTAAATAAACCATTACCTCTAGTTTTAGTCAAAATTTGACTTCTAAAACCCAAGATATTTCTGCTACTTACTTCATAAACCATTCTAGTAATACCTTTTTCATTGGTGATACTGTCAATTAAGTTTGCTTTTCTTTTACCTAATTCTTCAGTGATAATGCCCATAAATTCTTTAGCAATTTCAATAGTCATTTCTTCATAAGGTTCCATTTTGACACCATCAACTTCTTTGATAATAACCTGAGGTTTAGAAAGTTCCATTTCATAACCTTCACGACGCATGGTTTCAATCAAAATAGCTAAATGAAGCTCACCTCGACCAGCCACATTAAAAGAACCACCCTCTAAACCTTCAATGCGAAGTCCAATATTAGTTTTTTGTTCTTTTTTGAGTCTTTCGGCAATTTGACGAATAGTACAAAAATCGCCTTCTTTACCAGCAAAAGGTGAAGTATTGGCGGCCACACGAATTTTTAAAGTTGGTTCGGTGACAGTTATGCTTGAAAAACCTTCAGTTTGACCAAGAGCGGCTAATGTTTGACCAATCGAAATATTTTCTACACCAGTAATGGCAATAATGTCTCCAGCTTGACTGAGTTCTGTTTCTTGTCTACCTAAACCATCACTGGTCATTAGATGAGCGACGGACATTTCACCAACTTTTTCATTTTCATTTAAAATCACCAAGCGCTGACCTTTTTTCACTACACCTTGAGTGACTTTGCCAATGGCGTAAGTGCCTTTGTAAGTGTCAAAGTCTAAAGTGGAAACTTGCATTTTAAAAGGTAATTCGCCATTCACTTTGGGAGCTGGCACAGTGCGGATAATTTCTTCAAAAATTGGACGTAAATCACCAGGATGCTTAGCAATTAATTCTGCATTACCCACTTCTTCCTCTGGCAAATCATTCCATACTTTACCATCACGACCGACAGCGTAGAGAATTGGAAACATTAATTGAGATTCATCATTCACAAGATTTAAAAAGAGTTCTTCGATTTGAGTTAAAACTTTATCTGGTTCAGCATCACGACGATCAATTTTATTAACCACCACAATCATTTTTAATTTTTGCTTAAGTGCCTGCTCTAAAACAAAGCGGGTTTGAGGTAAAGGACCTTCGGCAGCATCAACCAAAAGCACGGCTCCATCAGCCATACTAATGACGCGTTCTACTTCACCAGCAAAATCTGCGTGACCTGGAGTATCAATGATGTTAATTTTATAATCTTCACCAGCTTCACTTTTGTAAAAAACAGCGGTATTTTTGGCTAAAATAGTAATACCCTTTTCTCTTTCTAGATCATTGCTGTCTAAAATAGTACTTTGGGTCATTTCAGATTGATTCTCACGAAAAGCGTGAGTTTGTTTCAACATACCATCGATCAAGGTAGTTTTACCGTGATCAACATGGGCGATAATGGCTATGTTTCTAATTTGCATAAAGAAGGTATTATACTCGCAAATTACTAAGGATACAACCAAATACTAATGGATAAATTAGATTAATAAATCTGCTATTTCATCTGGAGAGGAAAATAAATAATCTGGATTTTTGGAAGCAAGGAGATTTTTTTCATTAAAGCCCCAGGTTACGGCAACTATTTTAATCTGCATTTTTTGACAAGCTTCAATATCTCTTATTTCATCACCAAAATATAAAACTTCTTCTTTGTTGAGATGATGTTTCTTTAATAAGCTATTTAATATTTTATCTTTACCAAATAAATTTTTACTGGCATGAACAAAATCAAAAATATTTTCAAAATCTTGTTTTTTCAAAAAATCTTCAACATTTTCTACATTGTTAGAGGTTAAAATGCCTAGTTGATATTTCTTGGCGAGCTTGACTAATAAAGGTTTTATTTTTGGAAAAAAGTCTACTGTGGCTATTTCTTGTTTAATATTTTTATTAACTGTGGAAATTAGCTTGGCTAATTTTAAGGGACCAATACCATATTTTTTCGTCAAATCTTGAATTGAAGATTGTTTCATCTCCTGCAAATTATTGCTATTAATTTTGGGCAAACCAAAATCTGCGCCAATTTTATTAAAACTGCGCGCATAAAGTTGCATACTATCTACTAAAGTGCCATCAAAATCAAAGATTAGGGTTTTCATTTAAACCTACCAATTTTTGTAAGCCTTTTACTTCTTGTTCTTCTAATTTTCTAACATTGCCAACAGTTAAATTAGTCATCACTAAATTACCTAATTGAACCCTCAATAATTTAGTTACTTCCCAACCCACTTTGGCACAAGCACGACGAATTTCGCGCTTAACTCCTTGATGAATAGTAATTTTCAATACTATATCGCGACCTTCTTTTTCAAGCATTTCTATTTTATCGAAAGAAATTTTACCTTCGGATAAACGCACTCCTCGCATTAATCGTTCCATTTTCCCTTCTGAAAAAATGCCGTTGACCCAAACTTTATAAACTTTTTCTACTCGATATTTTGGATGAGTTAAGCGATGAGCTAATTCACCGTCATTAGTCATCAATAATAAACCCTCTGACTGATAATCTAAACGTCCTACTGGATAAATTCTGGCATTAGTTTTACTTTTCACATAATCAAAAACAGTTTTACGATTAGCCTCATCACTCACACTAGAAATGACATTAAATGGCTTATTGAGCAACCAATATTCCAACTCTTCTTTATTTTCACGACTAAACTTTTTACCCCCCACCATTAATTCATCTTCAGTAGGATCAATTTTGTCACCTAATTTAGCTTTTTTATGATTTAACAAAACTTTACCTTCTTCAATCAGAACATCGGCTTTGCGACGAGAAGCGATGCCTAAATCAGCTAAAAATTTATTCAAACGAATTTTCATACTTGGTATTATAGCGGTTGATGGGGCAAAAACCTAATCACCTAAAATAATTAATTCTTCTTCTGCTCTAGTGACAGCTGTATAAAGCCAACGACGCCAATCTAAATCTGACATTTGTTTAAAGCGTTCTTCAAAAAGAATTACTCTACTTGCTTGGCTTCCTTGAGCCTTATGAACTGTGAGAGCGTAAGCAAAATCAAAAAGTTCAGCTTGTAAAGTTAAAGCTCGAGACTCTCTAGTAAAGTTAAGGGCTGTGTTAGAACCAAATTGTTTTTTCACGGCTAAACCTTCGAAGACTTGCTCTTCGTCGTCGAAAAGAATTTTTACGTCATAAAAATTATCATCTTTACTGACAATTCTCTGCAATGTTCCCAGCATGCCATTAAAAATAGCTTTTTGTTGTTTATTACGTAAACAAATTACTCGGTCACCTGCCATCGGTAAGGGAGAATCATAGCCTAAAATATTACGCAAATAATTATTTAATTTAATGCGGGTATTATTGTAACCACATAAAATCAAGGTTTCTTGATTATATTGTTGTAGATAGTTTTCAATAATTTCTTGTGATTCTGGATCGTCTTTAGCTAACTTGCGCACCCCTTTACCATAATTACCAATCTTAATACGACCATATTTGCGAGCTTCGATGGATAGCTTGATGATAGGATTGTCAGCCACTTGACGATGAATTTCTTCTAATTTAATTTCTGGATTTTCCATTAAGTTAAATTGCCCACTGACCGGAGGTAATTGTCCATGATCGCCCACAGCTAAAATAGGAACATTATAAGAAAGTAGATCGTACCAAATTTTCTGATCCACCATAGAAGCTTCATCAATAATAATTAAATCAGTTTTGAGCTCTTCCTTACGTTTCCAACCAACAATTTCATGGTGTTCATTTTCAATGACGCTATAAATTAAAGAGTGAATGGTTCCTACACTATCACCCTTATATAAAACCTCATTATCTTTGAGATAATTTTTCAAAACTCTAGTCGCTTTTCCCGTGAAAGCTGCAAAGGCTACTTTGAGTTTCGGATCTTGTTTAAATAAAAGCTTGCGCAAAATAGCAATCAAAGTAGTCTTACCAGTTCCAGCGTAACCGCCCAGTGTCACAAATTGCTTATGATCTACTTCTTTGGCATACCACTGCAAAATACTTTTAAGCGCTAGTTTTTTATCGTTAGAAATATCCATATTATTGTATTAGCATCGCGTCGCCAAAACTAAAAAAGCGGTAATCATTTTCGAGTGCATGAAGATAAGCTTGTCCAATACTTGAACTTAAAAAATTAGTAAATTCTTTTTCAGTATTTGGAAAAGAACAAAAAGCAGAAACCAACATCAATAAACTTGATTTTGGTAAATGAAAATTAGTAATTAAGCCATCGACAAAATTAAATTTACAAGGTGGATCAATAAAAATATTGGTTTCTTTAGCCACGGCTAAAATTTCTTTTTTAGAAGCAGATAAAAGCACTGCTGACTCTAAACTGCGAGTCGTAGTTGTTCCCACCGAAATAATTCTTTTACCATTTTTTTTAGCTTGATTTAAGCGGTCAGCAACTTTATTAGAAATCTCAAAATACTCACTGTGTAAAGTTTTAGAAGCTAAATTTTCACTAGTTAATTTAGCAAAAGTTCCCAGTCCCACGTGTAAAGTAATTTTTTCGATCTGCACGCCTTTTTGTTTTAATTTATCCAAAAGTTCTTCGGTAAAATGCAATCCTGCAGTTGGAGCTGCTGCTGAACCTTCTTCCTTAGCGTAAACTGTTTGATATTCTTCTTTAATTTTGGCTTCACTTTGATTTGCCTTAATGTACGGTGGCAAAGGAGTAAAACCGCACAAATCAATTTCCCTGAGTAAATTGGTGCCATTTTGATTAAATTTAACTCGAACTTTAGCACTATTTTCATCTCTAAAAATTACTTCTGCTTGCAGAAAATCAGTTAGGTCAATGTCGGCAGAGAGACTGCCATCATTCTCCAAAAAACTTCTTCTAGGAAAAAATAGCCTTTGATCCATCTTTAAACCCGGCTTGGAAATGGCTTCAAAGCTGTCTAAGGAAATTTGTTTGATTAATAAAAGTTCTGCTTTACCTCCGCTTTGTTTTTTACCAAGAAGCCTGGCAGGAAAAACTTTAGTTTCATTGAGAACTAAAACATCTTGATCTGACAGAAAGTCAGCTAATTCATAAAAATGATGATCTTTAATTATTCCAGTCTGTCTATTTAAAACCAAAAGTTTGGAGGAATCGCGAGGAAAGACTGGTTGATTAGCAATTTTTTTTTCATCTAGTGGATAGTCATATTTATCCAAAATATCTTGAAGATTATCGTCAAACATGGGCTTAGTTTAGCACAAATGATACAGAAATTATTTAAATCTTTATATATAATGAAGGCTTGATGCTAGAAATAATTATTTTGATTTTATTGATACAAATATTATTTTTTATTTTTGCCAGCATTTTTAAAACTGATAAATTTACAGATCTATCTTACGGCTTAACTTTTGTATTTGTTGCTATTTATTTATTGATTAAATGTGGTAACGCTGTTTTGCTAATAATGCCAATTCTTTGGGGAATTAGATTGGCAACATATTTATTTATTAGAATTTTGAAGATAAAAAAAGATCAACGTTTTGATGGTGTCAGAGAAAAATTCTGGTCGTTTGCTAAATTTTGGTTATTACAAGCCATATCAATTTTTATTATCAGCCTACCTTTTATTTTTGCCAGTTTAAATGATTTACCTAAAAACATTAATTTTTTAGCTTTAACTTTGTTCTTTGTCGGTTTGCTTATAGAAACCATAGCAGATTGGCAAAAATATCAATTTAAAAATAAACAAAATGAGAAAAATTCGTTTATTAAACATGGTCTGTGGAAATATTCAAGACATCCAAATTATTTTGGAGAAATGCTAATGTGGTGGAGCATTTATTTATTTATAGTTGGCGATTTAAATGATTGGCAACACATATTAATCATTGGACCAATATATATCTCTTTGCTCTTACTTTTTGTAACTGGAGTACCAACTTTAGAAAAAAAATATGAAAAAAGATATGGTTCAGAATGGACTAATTATAAAAAGCAAACCAGTCTAATTATTCCTTTACCTCCATTTTGGAATCGATTTCTTTAAGAAATTTTTCTCTAGCCTCACCTTTCAAGTGAGGAATGAAGGGCCTAAAATCCATTAAGGATTCAGCAGAGCGGTTAAATAAACTCAAGATTTTATTTAAATATTGTTGAAAATCTTCACAATATTTAATATTTTCCAAATAAAAGTACTTTTTATTTACCCTACCAATATCTTCTGTGGCAACACCAGAACTAGAAGCGCTGGACCTAGCCGTCAATGTCCCTATTTGCAATATTGAGTGGGCAATTCCAGCTAAAAAACCCTGATTATTACAGCTAGTATCAACTACCATTTCCAATGGCAAGCTTTGATTATAGCGATTAAAAGGAGTGGTGTAGACAATTTTGGTTAAACGCTTATTAGTTAATATGGCCAAACTTTTTTGCCACAAACTATAAACCCACCAAAAACCAATTGCTGCAAAACTACCTACAACAATTAACATCATGGGCAATAAAAATGCCATAGAACTAGTAATAAAAATGCTTTTAAAAGCTAAAGAAAAAACATAAAAAGCTAGAGAAATTGCTATGGCTATCAATATCACAAAAAACATTCTTATAAATAAAAAAAGTTTATGTTCTCTGGTAACATAAAGAATTCTTTCATCAGTAGCTTGACCAGGAAAACGATGTTTGTCGTAAGGAAAAACAAATTCTTTGGCTTGAAAAATTTCTGTCATAAAAAAATTATAACATTATTACTCTGGTTGTGATAAGTGATTTTATTGTTTATACTCACAAACAAAGAGAAATTAATAAAGAATTTAATGTTGAAATATTTTCAAAAATATAAGAATTTGGAAAAAAAACAAAAAATAATTATCTATTCTGTATTCTCAGCAATTATTATTTTACTTCTCAGTGTTTCTGCTGTAGCTAGCTATCGTTATTTTGCCAAACAAAAAACCACTTCTTCTACACAAAGTCCAGAAAATTTAATCGACTTTGATCAAGAAATTAATTTAGATGTGAACAATGTTCAGGAAGAAGATAAGAAAACCCTCAATGTATTGCTGGCTGGTTATGGCGGAGCTGGACATCAAGGTGGTTATTTAAGTGATGTAATTCAAGTAGTTCATTTTAATTTTGAAAAAAAACAAATTCATTTTATTTCTATTCCCAGAGATCTTTATTTAATTAATAAAGATCAAAAAGGTTACAAAGTTAATGCGCTGATGAGTGCTGGCATGAGTGGTGGCGGTGGTGTTAAAGCCGGATTAGAGTTAATGCAAAAAAGCATTGGTCAAATTAT
The DNA here is from genome assembly GCA_964495475.1 of uncultured Pseudomonadales bacterium. Lineage (GTDB taxonomy): Bacteria > Patescibacteriota > Microgenomatia > UBA1400 > PJMF01 > UBA1364. The sequence continues at coordinate 6,243 of CAZBVY010000002.1, read as the reverse complement.
TGGCTTACCAATTAAATATTTTATTGGCATTGATTTTGTAAGTTTTAAACGAGTGATTGGCTATGAATTAAATAGTATTGAAGTTAATGTTAGTCAAACTTTAGAAGATGCTTGGTATCCTATTGAGGGCGCTCAGTTAGATCCTTGTGGATATAGTCCAGAAGAAATTGCTAATTTAACTGCAACTTACAGCGGTTTTGAGCTAGAAAGTAAATTTGCTTGTCGTTACGAACATCTTCTATATAAACAGGGTAAAGTTAAAATGGAAGGACATGACGCGCTCGCGTACGTACGCTCGCGCCACAGTTCCAGTGATTACGATCGCAGTCGTCGTCAAGTTGAAGTATTAACAGCCATTCGTGATAAATTATTTACTTTAGAGGCCCTTAAAAAAATTCCTAAGTTTTATGAGGCATTTTCTAAACATGTTACGACAAATTTAGATTTAGAAAGCGCCAAATATTTAGCTCCATTATTAGCCAATACCAATGAGTTTGAAGTTAAAACAATTAATTTATCTCCAGAAAATGTTTTGCAAAGTAGTAAATCTAGTGAAGGTGCATTTATAGTTGTTCCAAAAACTGGAATGAATAATTGGTCACAAGTACAAACTTTTATTAGAGAGCAAATCTAAGTATCTAAATCAGAAGTGGTGCTTGATTCTTGAGTTTCCGTCAAGTCTATATTTAATTTATTAGCAAAATATTCAATGATGCCTGGAGAGCCAATTAAACATTCCCCTTCGGCATATAAAAACGGCACCCCAATGCTATTAGCGTCTAAACCACAAGAAACAGCTACTTTAGTTAATTCATTGGCATTTGCTTGATTATCGTAAACTTCTTTCTTTTGGAAAGTCATTTTTTCTTCAACTTGATTATCCTGAAACCATTCTTCGACAATTTCACAATGAGGACAAGTGTTGCCATAATAAAAAACAGGGTCAGCATTTTTTAAGGCCTCAATTTTCTGTTCTGCAACTTGTTTTTCTTTATTGTTACTGACGATTACCACTAGAGATAAAAGTCCGGCTATTAAAACAACAATTAAAAGGGTAATAATTTTTTGTTTCATGTTAGGAAAGTCTATCAAATTTTACCTAAAATTGGTAAGGGAAATTTTTCTTTCAGCCAGTTTTTATAAAGTTCGATATTTTCGTAATGATCAAAAGCCATTTCTTCTTGACTTGGTAAATTATTTAAATCAAACCACCGTAAACTCAAAACCTCTTCATCGTGACTTTCTCCATTCCTGACATCAGCATTGGCTACAAAAACAAAACTAAAATTTTGACGATCTTCTTTCGGACGATTTGGATTATCATTAATCCGCAGTAAAAATAAATCTTTAATTAACCAAGCAGTTTCTTCTTTGACTTCTCTTCTAACTGCTTGTTCTAAATTTTCATTTCTTTCTACAAAGCCACCAATCACACCCCATTTACCATGCTCTAGAATTTTTCTACCCTCAAAAGTTCCTCTTTTATTAAGTAAAAGTTTTTCATCTTTAATTAATAAAGTGTCTACACAAACATGTCTTAGAGAAACTGGATTGCCATCCTCAAAAGTGCATTTGATCATTATTGATAGTATACTGAAAGCTAATAATAATTAACAGAAAGGAAAAACATCAATATTTTAAATCGAGCGTGTGGCCTTGTTCTAAAAACAAGGAGACGAGGAAGAGGGATGTTATTTAAACTTAAAAATTAAATAACGATCGGACCTGCAAAACAAATTTGCAGAGCATCTACGGAGACCCTTTGGGTGGTTAATAGTTTAAAAAAAACAAAGATCCATCCATTAAAAATTAAGATCAATAAAGCAAAGTCTTAATTTAAAAATCTTAAAATTATCATTAATCTAAAAAAGGAATATATATGTGTGGTATCTATGCCTGTTTGGGCAATTTTGACGCAACTACTAAAGTTTTAGAAGGACTTAAAAGAATTGAATATCGTGGTTACGATTCGTGGGGTATTGCAATTGCCAATAAAAAAATAAAGATTGAAAAACATGTTGGTAAAATCAGTCTGATTAATAAATTAAAACTTGCCAATAGCAATAATGCCATTGGTCATACCCGCTGGGCTACTCACGGTGGAGTAACAAAAAAGAATGCTCATCCACACCTTGCACAAAATGGTAATTTTGCCTTAGTACAAAATGGTGTTCTGGAAAATTACCAAGAATTAAAAACTGGGTTGCAGAAAAATGACTATAAATTTCAAACAGAAACCGATACTGAAGTAATTGTCGCTCTGTTGGAAAAAGAATGTCAAGAAAAAATTGAGCTAAAACAATTTGCTAAAGTAATCAAAAAAATGGCCGGTCGCAACACCATTCTTTTATTAACTAAAAATGGTGAAGTGTGGGCATATCGTCAAGGTTCACCTCTGATAGTTGGACAAGGTGAGAGAAATAATTACTTTTTCTCTTCTGATTTAGCTTCAATGAGTCATGATGCTAAAAATTACTACGTCATTGAAAATCAAGAAATCGTTCATTTTGATGGGAAAAATATTCAGGTTTATCAAGTAAAAGATTTGACCACTAAAAAACTATCTTTCCATAGGATGAACCAACAGGCTTTAGAAATAGATAAAGGTCATTATGCTCATTTTATGTTAAAAGAAATTTATGAACAAAAAGAAAGCTTCATAAAAGTATTGGATAAAAGTGAAGAATTATTTGAGAAAATTGCAAAGAAAATTGAAATATCAAGAAATATCTATGTGGTTGGTGCAGGCTCAGCGAGCTATGCAGCTCTAAGTATTGTTTCTCACCTGAGAGCAAATAAACAAAATATTTATCATGTCCCCGCCTATGACTACACCGATTTTGTGCAAGATTTTAGCAAACAAGATCTAGCTATTATACTTAGTCAAAGTGGTGAAACAGCCGATACCATTGAGGCTGTAGAACAGATGAAGGCTAAGGGTGTTTTCATTATTTCAGTGGTTAATATGCCTGCGTCAACTTTAATGAACATGGCTGATATCGCCTATCCCCTTAACGTGGGGGCAGAAATTGGAGTCGCCAGCACTAAGGCCTTAACTGGGCACATGCTTTTTGGCATGGCCTTATCCAGTTATTTGGAAAATAAAAATTTCTCATTTAAAAAAGAGATTGAGAATTTTTCTAAACAATTAACCGACTGGTTTGCCAACAAAAAAATCATGAATGACATTAAAAAAACTGCTAAGTTACTTAGTCAAAAAAATGATTTATATATTCTTGGGCGCGAGCAGCTCTTGGCCAGTGCTCTGGAATTTGCGCTTAAAATCAAGGAAGTTTCTTATCTTCACGCCGAAGGTTTTAGCGCTGGTGAACTTAAACATGGTGTTATTGCCTTAATTGAAAAAGAAACACCAGTAATCTGTTTGTTAAATAAAACAAACAGAGAAAATATGCTTTCTAGTGCTCATGAAGTTAAAGCTAGAGGTGCCAAAATAATTGGTATTGCTACAAAAAATGAAGAGATTTTTGATTTCTTCATTAAGCTTCCACAAGCAGAAAAGTTTGTTAATTTGAGTAGTATTATTGTCGCTCAATTACTAACTTATGAGATTGCTTTGCTTAAAAAATTAGATCCAGACAAACCAAGAAATTTAGCTAAAAGTGTGACGGTTAAATAAAAAGTTAAATAGCTCGACTATCATAAGCCCAATGAAGTAAGGCTTGGCGTTGTACTTTGCGACAAGAGAAGTCTCCAGGCATACAATTGTATTCGACTTGGACTAAATGTCGACGAAACATTTTCCATCTTTTTATTTGACGCTCATCTTCTCCATCAATTAAACGACGACCCATAAAATAACGACAATACCATTGAAACCAACCACGAGGATCATTTTTATAAATCCATCCTTTTTTCTGCCAAACTGATAAAGGCTGACTGGCATTAACTTTAAAAAAATTTAATTTAGGATTATGAAATTCATGACAAAGCTTAGCTTCCTTAAACCAACTTTTCGGAAATTCATCTTTACAATCCGTCATGTATTTTCCACCAAAAACACCCATTTTAAGCATTTCTTCGGGACTTAATTCTGGTTTAAAATCAGGATGAAAATTTTGACCCTCTTTTTGAGTTAAAATATAAGAGTAATTATTCTGCATCAAATCATTAACTTTAACGATTTTACTCATATGCTAATTATGTTTAAATTTAAACTAATTGAGCTAAAATTTTTTGAGCTTTTTCTTCAATTGCTAAAGCATGTTTTTCATCACGACCAAAAACAATATAAGCTAACTGTCCTTGCTTTAGTAAATTAGCAGAAGCAATTACTACGCCCTCTTTAGTTTTTTTATTAAACAAAACTGGGCCTAATTTTTCTATCAATTCTTCAAAAGTAAGAGTAATGCCTTTTGGTAATTTCCAAGCATTATTGGATAAAATATAAGAGTAATCTAAGAAATCTTTACCAATTAATTTCAAGGCAGTTTTGTAAACATGTGAACCGCCAGTGCGCCTGGTGTTTGATTCAGAAACATATAAATCCCCGTTCTTAGCTGCTACCAAATCTACATCGTAATAACCACGATAACCATTAGAAGCATATTTTTCACCAATAAAGAAACCCATATCAATAATGCGAGTCATTAAACGATCGTTCATCACATCTTCATTAATTTCTACTCCTTGGAAAACACCGTCTTTAGTGACGCGCAAACCACAATAATATAAATAATCAATACGGCCACTTTTGCTAATCTTAAATTCAACATTTGGAAAACCTCCACCAACGGCAAAGTTAACATTAACTAAACTTTCAATAACAATTGGAAATTTATCCCAATAAGCATCTTTTTTGAGAATTTTATAAATTTCTTTCTCACAAATCTTATATTCTGTAGATAATTCTCCAGGGCGTAAAATGAGCACTCCAGCACCAGAATGACCCTTATTGGTCTTGATAACTACTCCTCCTTCTTTGATATATTTCTTGGCAGCAATCTTGGCAGCATCAATAATATTTACACAAATCAAACCATCACTCATAATAAAGTCTGGCTCTTCAGCGGCGCTTTGCTGAGCTAGCTGACGAATTCCAGATTTGCTACCAAAAAAGTTTACAGTCCAAGCATCTTCTTCTTCAGGAGCTTCTGGAGTATAAACAGTAATTCCTCTTTTCTTTAATTTGTTAACTAAAGTTAAAAATTGTTCGCTGGTTGAATAACTAATCAAAGTTAATTTTTTAACATGGTTGGCAAAATCAATAAGTTTTTCAAATAACTCTTTATCCTCGTAAACATCGCGACAAGTTTCGCCAGAATGCACTCTTGGCGTAAGTAATTCTAATTTACGAATCCCAAATAAGTTTTTGTAATATTTAACAAAGCCTTCATGAATGGGCTTAGGACTGATAAAAACCAAGTCACTTTCTTCTGATGTGGTAAACAAATCACGATCAGCAAGATTGGCGTTTTCGTCTATTTCTAGAGCTCGCTCGTGATCATCGCTTATGGCCTGAATAAATGGCCAAACATCTTCGGAAAGGTTACAAATATATACTGTTTTTTCTGCTTTTTTCTTATCAGCAGGTATAGGTTCGTCTTTTTTTGACATAATTTTTGATTCTTTTTTAAGAATCGTAAGAGCATATTCTATCACAAATCACTATTTGTAAATAAGAATATCAATATCCTATAGTTTGCATTTAAATGATTAACTGTTATAATGCTTGTTCGTAGTTAAAATAATTCAATTGGTTTGAGCACGCAAAAAATATTTGCTTCTTGTCTTTGACCTCTGAAAGACTAAAGAAAGAAGTAAATATGTATCATAATAATCGTCGTCGTTCTAATTCCAATTTTTCCAATAATAGAAACAGTGGCAATAGAAATCGTGGAGGTGGTGGTAGAAGAAAAATCGCCAGCTTTGATCCCTCTATGTTTATTCAAAAAGCCACTATTAATGAGCAATCAGAAACAACTGTGGAACAATATCAAAATCTGCATGCTTTTGTTGATTTTGCCGTTAATGAACAAATTAAAATCAATTTAGACACCAAAGGTTATACAACCCCTACTCCAATTCAAGATCAAATCATTCCTCATATTGTAGAGGGCAGAGATGTGGTGGGCATTGCTAATACTGGGACAGGTAAAACTGCTGCTTTTTTAATTCCTTTAATCGATAAGGCTTTGAAAAATTCAAATACCAGAGTACTCGTCGTCACTCCAACTCGTGAATTAGCTCTACAAATTAGAGATGAATTAATCACCTTTAGTCAAA
>CAZBVY010000001.1:2659-69196 GCA_964495475.1 uncultured Pseudomonadales bacterium | reverse complement strand
GGTGATTTAAGAAGAGAAATTAATGATAATGTTTCTCGTTTGAAAAGAATTCATGCTTATCGTGGTTTACGTCACATTGCTGGTTTACCAGTTAGAGGTCAAAGAACCAGATCTAATGCTCGTACTAAAAGAGGTGCTAAAAAAACTATTGGTGCCTTAAGTAAAGAAGCAGCTACAAAAGTTGAAGAAGCTAAAAAATAATAATTAATTAATTTAATGATATGGCTAAACAAATCAAAAAGAATCAAAAAAAGAAAGTGAACCGCGTCGTTCCTTCAGGAAGACTATACGTTAGTGCTACTTTTAACAATACATTGGTAAGTATTACTGACGAACAAGGTGCAGTTTTATGTTGGGCAAGTACCGGTGAGGCTGGTTTTTCTGGTTCTCGCAAGTCTACTCCTTATGCTGCTACCGTCACTTTAGAAAATGCTATTAACAAAGCTAAAAATTATGGAATGAATAAAATGGATGTTTTCATTAAAGGTCCAGGTCCAGGAAGAGATGTTGCTCTAAGAGTGCTTCGTGCTCAAGGCATCAAAGTTTCAATGATCGCCGACCTCACTCCAGTGCCTCATAATGGCACTAGACCAAGAAAGGCTAGACACTAATATGGCAAGATATATTGGCCCAAAACAAAGACTACAGAGGCAAATTGGTGAAGATTTAGGTCTTAAGACCAATGCTCTCAAAACTGCTCGTCGTTTGGCTAATAGACCTGGCCAACATGGTGCCAAGGGTCGTCGTAAACTTTCTAATTACGGTGAGCAACTCAAAGAAAAACAAAAATTGAAATATATTTATGGAATTCTTGAAAAACAATTACGTGCTATTTACGTAGAAGCTAGTAAAAATCCTGCTGCCACTGGTACTGCCATGTTAAGTTTTTTGGAAAGAAGAATTGACAATGTAGTTTATCGTTTAGGTTGGGCTCCAACTAGAGCCGCAGCTCGTCAATTAGTTAATCACGATCACTTTACTGTAAATGGTAAAAAAATGAATATTCCTTCTTATCAGTTAAATGTAGGTGATGTTTTGGCTATGAAACCCAAAACAGCTAAAATTCCAGTAGTCGTAGAAGCTATGAAACAAGAGGTTAAGCTACCAGCTTGGTTAGAAGCCAAAAATGGAGCTGCTCATGTTAGTAAATTACCAGTGAGAGAAGATATCACTGAAAAAGTTGAAGAACAATTAATCGTTGAATATTACAATAGATAAAATTATAAATTACGGAAACGGATTTCTCCTTCTGGAGAGAGATGAAACAAAGGAAAATATGTCAAATAAAATCAAAAATTGCGCAGTCATGAATCCAAACTTCAGCGTAGTCGAAGTAGAGGCTGATGCTTTTCGTTCTACCATAGTAATTGAAGCTCTAGAGAGTGGTTACGGCCACACTTTAGGCAATGCTTTGCGTAGAGTATTATTAACTTCTTTGCCTGGCACAGCCATCACTAAATTAACTATTGATGGTGTCGCTCATCAATTCACCTCTTATGAGGGAATGACTGAAGATGTAGTTGAATTAATTTTGAATCTTAAACAAGTGCGCATTAAATCAGAATCTGATGATTCTGGAATTTTACGCCTCAATGTTAAAGGTGCTAAAGAAGTTACTGCTAATGATATTGAATGTGAAGCAGGTTTTGAAGTAATTAATAAAGATTTATATTTAGCCACTTTAGCCAAAGGTAAAACTTTAAGCATTGAAATGGTTGTTGAATCTGGCGTAGGTTATAAATTAGCTACTGAAATTGAAACAGAAGCTGTTGGCCAAATTGCCGTCGATGCTCTTTTTTCACCAGTGATCAAAGTCTCTTATAAAGTAGAGGCTACTCGCGTTGGTCGTCGTACTGACTTTGATAAAATTGTTTTTGATATTGAAACCAATGGCTCCATTTCTCCTTTAGATGCCATCAAACAAGCTGCTGAAATTTTAATTGCACAATTTAATCAAATTGTGAATCCAGTGATCAAAGAAGCTGAAGAAGAATTAACTAGCATGAGTCCTGAAGAAGTTGAGACCATGAAGTTAACAGTAGAAGAACTTGATTTACCAACCAGAATTGCTAACGCTCTTCGTAAAGGTGGTTTTGAAACTGTTGCTGATTTAACCAAATCACCTAAAGATGAAATTTCTAGAGTAAAAAATTTGGGTGGCAAGAGTATTGATCTTATCGAAGAAGCTCTTAGTAAAAAAGGAGTTGTCTTAACAGATTAATTTTTTTGAAAGTTTATTATGAAACACAGAGTAAAAGCTAAGCATTTCAATAGAGACAATTCAAGTCGTAAGGCTTTGTTGAAGAATCTTTTGCGCGATCTTTTTAAACATGGTGAAATTAAAACTAGTGAAGCTAGAACCAAAGAAGTTAGAAGATTAGCTGATAAATTAATTTCTACAGCTTCAAAAAATACTTTAGCTGCTCGTCGCGACTTACATAAATTTTTTGGTAGAAGAGACGTGGTTAACACCCTAGTCGATAAAATTGTTCCAGCTTTTGGTGAAAAGAAATCTGGTTTTACCGCTTTAGAAAAACTAGCAGCTAGACGTGGAGATAATACTGTTCTTTTTAAATTATCTTTACTTACTGGAGATTTAAAACTTTCTTCTTTGAAAAAAGAAAAAGTTGCTACTGTAAAAAAGACTGAAGCCAAAACTGAAACTAAAGTTGAAAGCAAAGTCGTTGCTAAAAAAACTGCAGTTAAAAAAGCTCCTGCTAAGAAATCAGCTAGCAAAGCAAAGAAAACAGAGGAGAAAAAATAATGTTTCAAAAATTTAAAACTTTTATTCAAAAGAAAGAAGAAGTACAAAGAGAATGGGTGCAGTATGATGCCACCGGCAAAGTATTGGGTCGTTTAGCTACTGAAATTGCTGAAAAATTAATTGGCAAAAACAAAGTAACTTATACTCCTAATGTAGATGGTGGAGATTATGTAGTTTTAATCAATGCTGAAAAAATTGAAGTCACCAGAAATAAAGCCACTGCTAAAGTTTATTCTTGGCACAGTGGTTTTCCAGGTGGACTCAGACAACGTACTTTTGCAGAAATGTTGGCCAAGAATCCAGAAAAATTGATTAAAAGAGCTGTTAAAAACATGTTGCCAAAAAACAGATTGAGAGATGAAAGAATTAACAGATTAAAAGTAATTATTGGCAATGAAAATCCATATCAAGGAATGATAAAAAAGGCAAAATAATATGGCAATAAGAATGAATAAGAAAAATGCTAAAGCCAAAAAGGTAATTAAAAAAATAATTACCCCAGTTGCTGTCAGTAATAAAAAAACTGTCGAAGTCGAAAAAAACTTTAAGTTTCCAAAAACAAAATATGTCGAAGGTATCGGCCGTCGTAAAGTCGCCAGTGCCAGAGTACGTATTTATGAGGGTCAAGGTGATTTTGTAGTTAATGATTTATTAGTATCTGAATATTTTGCCAATGTCAGAAATGCTGCTACTATTTATTTAAAACCTTTTGAATTGACTGGTACTAAGGGAAAATTTGCAGTGAGTGCTAAAATTTCTGGATCAGGAATTAATTCTCAATTAGATGCTTTATTAAATGGTTTAGCCAAGGCTTTATCTGCTTTTAATCCAGAGTTTCGTACTTTTTTGAAACCAGCTGGCTTGTTATCTAGAGATGATCGTATGAAAGAAACCAGAAAAATTGGTACTGGTGGTAAAGCTAGAAGAAAACGTCAATCTCCAAAGCGTTAAGCTTTATATATTTTTTGTTACAAAAAACCCGCTTTTTTAAGCGGGTTTTTAAGTTCAGTTTAAATTTTCCTAATTACCAAATCTCTTTTTTAAGAGGTTTGCCAACACGGAAGTTAATGACTTTATGGGCTTTAACTAATTGTCTTTTAGCCTTGTCACCAAATGGTTCTACATGTTTATCATCGACTTTGTTTACATAAAAAGTACCAAAACCTGATAAAACAACTTTATCACCTTTTTTCAAACTTCTAATAATTTCTTCAAACATTGCCTCTACGGCCTCAAAGGAAGCTTTTTTAGTTAAATGAGCTTTTTTGGCAACGACGTTAATCAAATCTGATTTGGTCATGGCACCTTTCTATATAATAATTGGTTCGAGGTGAACCTGTTAAATACTATTTTAAGTGTACTATTTTGATTCAGTAAGTCAAGAAGTAATTAAAGCAATTTTAGTTGATACAACAATACAGTTAACACTCCGAGCATATCATAACCAGCATCTCTAATGGTGGGATGACGTCCCGGCACCAGACTTTGATGAAATTCATCAGTAAGGGCATAAAGTAAACTTATGAAAATAGGAACGAGATAATGCTTTTTGGTGATTTTTTGACTGTTTGTTTTTTTATAAGCTCTAAAAAGTAGAAGATATAAAACAGCGTAAACGAACATGTGTGCAGTTTTTTTGAAAATGAAATCATAAACAGAAACTGAAAAACCTGGAAGCACTTCTTGATTAGATAAGAAAAAAATTATTCCAGCCCAGAGCGCAGGCAATGAATAAGCAAGTAAGTAATTTGTTGTGGCGCTTATTTTTGATTTTGACATAAATAAAAAGACAGGCACCTAGAATAAGTAGAAAACTTCCAATTATAGCATTTATGATCTCTGCCTGTTCCATCTGTTTACCAATAAAAACTAAGCGTAGTTCTCTTTTTAAATTTTCTTTGTCTTGTATATTTAGTTTAATTTTATTTAAATCATAGGTTTTAAATATTTGTTTAATTTCATCATCAGCAATTTGTTGATTCTTTTTTTGTGGAGCAATGGGAGCTGGAGTATTGATGGGTGTTAAGTTGATAGTTGGTGTTGGTGTGAGAGTTAGAGTAGGAGTAATTGTAGTGGTTGGTGTAAGAGTTGGAGTGGGAGTTATGTATGGATTTTTTATATTTCGACTAGGAACCGTGAGAATAAAAGTATCGACATTGTTTTCTCTTGACCAACTTAGTCCTTTTTCGCTTTGGTTATAAGTAAAAGAATCTATAATCGTACCAAGTTCATCTTTAAGGATAACGCTGTCAATATCATTATTGAGGCCACTGACTTCTATCACTAGTATTTGATCGATAAATTGCTCATTGCTGAATTTATAGATTTGACGAGCGCTGTCAAAAATAGTGAAATTCGTTAGGTTAAAATTTTCATTAGTTTCTTCAGTGATTAGCAGTAGTTCAATCCATTCACTTCCAGAATCTGGATTAGGATGAACTTCATTAATTAGAATTTGTGGTTCCACTTTTATAGTATTTCATCTCTGGTTTGCAATAAGTGTGACAACGTTGTCGTTGTATTATTTATATTTTTTTGTTAAAAGTTAGATTAGTACAAATTATAAAAAGTAACTTATGAAAAAAATTCTTCCACTGTTGTTAGTATTGGTCTTAATCCCTGCCTTTTATTTTTATCAAAAATCCAATAAAAAAGTTCAGCAAGAAATACCAGAAACTAAAGCTGAAAAACCAACGGAAAAAGTTACAGAGAAAACTAATCCGTCTCCCTCAATAAACAAATATTCTCTCGCTGAAATAGAAAAACACAATACTAAAGATAGTTGCTGGTTTGCTATTAGTGGTAAAGTTTATGATGTTACTTCATATATAGCTGGTGGTATGCACCCAGGTAAGGAAGCTATATTAGAAGGTTGTGGTAAGGATGCTACTATTTTGTTTAATACTCGCCCAATGGGTTCTGGTACTCCTCATTCTAATACAGCCAGAAGTTATTTAAATGATTTTCAAATTGGCGATTTACTATAGTAATTTTAATCTTTACGCATCTTGAAGTTTTATAACAAATAGATTATGATCTATATGTTATGAAATTCACCTCTTGCAGTCATTGCTTTAGTAATTTAGCTGTTAATTCTCGAATGCAAATTTTTATTTTTCTTAAAGATCATGGACAAAAAACAGTTTCAGAAATTGTCGAACAAACTGTCTTAAGTCAACCAACTGTTTCTTATCATCTAAAAACTATGGAAGCGGATGGTCTATTATCAAAACAAAGAATTGGTAAAGAAATTTATTACCAAGTTAATAAAAATTGCCCACATAATCAAAAAATTTGCATGCTTAAACAAATGCATTTCACCAACTAAATTATTAAAGGATTTCTTGTGCTTAAAATAAAAAATGTTCAAGTTTCATTAAATAAAAAAAATATTTTGGATAAAATTGATTTATCAATCAAAAAAGGTGAGACACATATTTTAATGGGTCAAAATGGTGCTGGTAAAAGTACTTTAGCCCAAAGTATTATGGGTAACCCAAATTATTTAGTAAAAGGTGAAATAATTTTTGCTAAACAAAATTTATTGAAATTAGATCCACAACAAAGAGCTAAGCTTGGAATTTTTTTGTCTTTTCAACAAATTTTAGAAATTCCCGGAGTGAAAGTTTATGATTATTTGAAATTACTTTATAAAACTAGCCACGAAAAAAAACTTACTCCACTAAAATTTAAAGAATTCTTAAAAGAAAGAATGGCGATTCTAAATTTTAATGAAGAACTCTTAAAAAGATCTTTGAATCATGGTTTTTCAGGGGGAGAAAAAAAGAAAATGGAAGTTTTACAAATGTTGGTTTTGGAACCACAACTAGTTATCTTAGATGAAATTGACAGTGGTTTAGATATCGATGCTATTCAGGCTGTAGCAAATGCAGTTAATTATTTGAAACAAGAAAAACAAGTTGCTGTTTTATTAATTACTCACTATTCGAGAATTCTAAATTTTTTAAATATCGACTTTGTGCACGTTTTAAATAAAGGGCAAATTATTAAAACTGGTTCAGCAGATTTAATTAAGAAAATTGAAAAAAAAGGTTTTGCCAATTTTCTTAAGGCATAAAAATATTACATGAAGCGGGCAAATCTTAAAAAACTCAACGATGCTTATGCGGATAAATTTGGTTTTGCGATGCCAGAAAAATCTGTTTTGAGCTTTGACTTTGGCCTTTCGCAAAAAATTATTACTGATATTTCTATTAGTAAAAATGAACCAACTTGGATGAGAGAATTCCGTCAAAAATCTTTGCAAGTTTTTAAAAAAATGAAATTGCCTAATTGGGGGCCAAGTTTAGCAGAAATAGATTTTGAGAAGATTCGCTATTTTATAAAAGACACTGACGTAGAAAAGAAAACTTGGGATGAAGTACCAAAAGAAATTAAAGATACTTTTGATCGTCTTGGAGTTCCACAGGCAGAAAAAGAATTTTTAGCTGGAGTGAAGGCTCAATACAACAGTGAAGTGGCGTATTCTTCATTACAAGCAGAGTTGGATGAGCAGGGAGTAATTTTTTGTTCGATGGAAGAGGCTTTACAAAAACACAGCGATCTTTTTAAAGAATATTTTGGCAAATTAGTTCCACCTGCTGATAATAAATTTGCTGCTCTTAATAGCACAGCTTGGTCAGGTGGTTCTTTTGTTTATATTCCACCAAATACTCATGTTAAGAGGCCATTGCAGAGCTATTTTCGTATTAACGCTGCTCGCATGGGTCAGTTTGAAAGAACCTTGATTATTGCTGATGAGGGCTCTAGCGCCAATTATGTTGAAGGTTGTACTGCACCAGTTTATAGTGAATATTCATTGCATGCTGCAGTAGTAGAAGTTTTTGTGAAAAAAAATGCCCGTTTTCGTTACACTACCATTCAAAATTGGTCGGGCAATATTTACAATCTTGTGACCAAGCGTGCTAAAGTTTTTAAAAATGGTGTTATGGAATGGATTGATGGTAATTTAGGAGCCAAAACCACCATGAAATACCCCAGTTGTTATTTATCAGAAGAAGGTGCTTATGGAGAAATGCTTTCCATTGCTTATGCTAAGAATAATCAAATTCAAGATACTGGCGCAAAGATGTTGCATTTAGCTAAAAACACTTCCTCTAAAATCATTGCTAAATCAGTTAGTCTTGGTGGCGGACAAAGCAACTATCGTGGTTTGGTTTACATTGCTAAATCAGCCACTAATAGTAAAAGTAAAGTGGAATGTGATGCATTAATTTTAGACAAAGATTCTACAACTTGTACTTACCCAGATATGAAAATTTCTGGAGAGAATGCCATTGTGGAGCATGAGGCAAGTGTTAGCGAAATCGAAGAAGAAAAACTTTTTTATTTAATGAGTCGTGGTTTAACTAAAACTGAAGCGATGACGCTACTAGTCGCAGGTTTCATTGAACCGATTGTTAAAGAATTACCCCTTGAATATGCTGTTGAATTAAATCGTCTGATTGAGTTGGAAATGGAAGGGAGTGTGGGCTAATGAAAATGGTTCTATTAGAGAAACAAACTGAATTTATCCTAGAAGCAAAAGTGGATACTTTTTATTTAGTTTTGTTAGATAAAAACACTAGTGTAGGTAAAATAAAAGTTGATTTAATTTTAAAAAAAAGCGGTGTTAATTGCAGATTGCTTTTTTTGGGTAAATTGCAAAGTAAAAGTAGTTGGCAAATCGAAAGTAATATGAGACATTTGGTGCCAAAGACGAGTTGTTTAACAGAAGTTTTTTTGACTCAATCTAATGAGTCTAGAATCGATTATTTTGGTCAAATTTATATTGATCGTTTAGCTTCTCAAACCAAATCATTTTTGAAAGAACAAAGTTTAATATTGGGGAAAGCTACTTATAATCGCTCTCGCCCAATTTTAGAAATTTTTAATAATCAGGTCAAAGCGTCGCATAGTGCTAGCAGTAGCAGATTGGACGAAGCTGACCTTTTTTATTTAATGAGTCGCGGTTTTAAAAAAGTTGAAGCAGAAAAAATTTTAGAAGAAGCTTTTTTTAACAAAGTTTTAGATTCAATTAAAGTAGAAACAGCGCGTAAACTAATTAAGGATTACTTATGTTAGATGCTCTAAAAATAAAAAAAGATTTTCCCATTTTTAATAATCACCAAGAATTAATTTATTTGGATAATGCGGCCACTAGCCAAAAACCACAAATAGTAATTGATAGAATTGTTAAATTTTATAGTAATGAAAACGCTAATGTGCATCGCGGTGTTTATCCACTCAGTGAACAGGCTAGCGAAGCTTATGATTTAGCGAGACAAGCAGTAGCTAATTTTATTGGTGCTAAAACTGGCAAAGAAATAATTTTTACCAAGGGTACGACTGAATCATTAAATTTAGTGGCGCAAAGCTTTGCTTTGGAAAGTTTAAAAAATGGCGATGAAGTTTTAGTCGCTGATTTTGAACATCATAGCAATTTTTTACCTTGGCAAATGGTTTGTCAAAAAACCGGCACCAGTTTAAAAATTTTAAATAGCGATGAATCAGGCTTTATTAGTCAAAAGGAATGGCAAAATAAATTAAATAAAAAAACCAAAATAGTAGCTATTGCTCACGCCTCCAATGTTTTAGGAACAATCAATGATATTAAAAAAATTGCCGAAATGGTTCACAATGTTGGGGCGGTTTTGGTGGTTGATGGTGCACAAGCTGTTCCGCATTTGTCAGTGAACATGCAAGACTTAGATTGTGATTTTTACACTTTTAGTGGACATAAAATGTTAGGTCCAATGGGTATTGGGGTGCTATATGTTAAAGAAACAATTTTAGCTAAAATGTTTCCCTACCAATTAGGCGGTGGAATGATTGAGTCAGTTTCTATGGACAAAACTATTTATGCTTCATATCCAGAAAAGTTTGAAGCAGGCACGCCCAACGTCGAAGGGGCGACTACTTTAGTAGAAGCGATAAATTATTTATCTAAAATTGGTTTGGCAGAAATTAGAGCACATGAAATTAAGTTAAGTGAATATTTATTAAATGGTTTATCAAAAATAAAACAAGTGAAATTATTAGGTACGGCCAATGCCATGGAGCGCACTGGTTTAGTTTCTTTTTACGTTAATGGCATTCACGCTCATGATTTAAATGATTTTTTAGCTAAAAAAAGTTTGGCTCTTAGAGCTGGTTTTCACTGTAGCATGCCACTTCATCAGAGTCATCATTGTGGAGCAACGCTTAGAGCTTCCTATTATTTATATAATAATGAACAAGATTTAAAATCTTTACTTAATAATTTAGAAAAGGCAATTGCTTATTATGGATGATCTTTATCGCAGTGAGTTAATGGAAATTTATAAAGACCCAATTCATAGGGGTCATCTTACTGATCCATCTGTAGTTTTAGAAAAACATAATGCTTTTTGTGGTGATCAACTTCATTTAACTTTAAAAATAAAAAACAATATTATTGAAGATGCTAAATTTGAGGGGAGCTTGTGTTTTGTTAGTATTATTGGAGCAGAATTCTTAATAGAAGAAATTATTGGCAAATCTATTGAAGAAATTAAAAAAATTGATCAAAAAAAATTGTTAGAATTAATTGACTTAAATTTAAGTACTAGTCGCATTGCTTGCGCAACTTTAACACTCAAGGCTTTGCAGGAAGCTATTAATCAATATGAACAGGAAAACAATTAATAAGAACACTAACATTGCTGAACTTATTGAACAAAATCCAGAAATGAATGATGTGCTTTATGAATATGGTCTTTATTGTGGTGATTGTTATGCCGCTGGTTATGATACTTTAGAAGCTGGAGCCATGTCTCATGGTTTAGAAGAAGATGAAATAGAAGAATTAATACAAGAATTAAATAAAAAAGTTGTGAAGAAAAAATGAAACAAAAAATTGCAGTGGCGATGAGTGGTGGTGTTGATAGTTCTGTAGTGGCAGCTTTATTACAAAAGCAAGGCTACGATGTGTTTGGAGTAACAATGCAAGTTTGGCAAGACACTCAAGATCTTGCTATTAAAGATGCGCAATTAATAGCTAAGAGATTAAACATTCCTCATCATGTCGTTGATCTTAGAAAAGTTTTTGAACAAGAAATAATTACTTATTTTACTAACGAGTATTTGCTAGGCAGAACTCCCAATCCTTGCGTGACTTGTAATCATCATATTAAGTTTGGTGCTCTACTTGATTGGGCCAAATCAATGGGAGCAGACTATCTTGCTACTGGTCATTATGCCAAAATTGTTAAGGAAAAAAATCGCTATCTACTCAAAAAGAGTCTAAGCAGTAATAAAGATCAAACTTATCCTCTTTATCATTTAACTCAACAGCAACTATCTAATATAATGTTCCCTTTGGCTGATTATGATAAAAGTGAGGTTAGAAAAATAGCTCAGGATTTTAATCTAGAAGTAGCTAATAAAGCAGATAGCCAGGATATTTGTTTTATCACTAATAATAATTATGCTGAATTTATCGAAAAAAGAACTGGCATCAAAATGCGTTATGGTAATTTTCTTGATAGACAGGGAAATATTTTAGGTCGACATAAAGGTATTTATAAATACACCATTGGTCAGCGCAAAGGTTTGGGAATAGCGACTGGTAAGCCAGTTTTTGTTTCTAAGATTAATGTAGTAAACAACGAAATTGTTCTAGGTGAAGAAGAAGATATTTTATTTAAAAGTTTAATAGTAAAAAATGTGAATTTTATTCCAGTAGACCAATTAATCGAATCAACTTCAGTTAGCGTAAAAATTAGATATGGAGCTAAAGAAGCAGATGCAGTGATTATTCCACAGGATAAAAATTTATTTAAAATTGAATTTAAAACTCCACAACGAGCGGTAACTGCCGGTCAGTCAGCAGTTTTTTATCAAGGAGATGTTGTGCTTGGTGGCGGAATTATTCAATAAAATTTTTAACTATTTTTTAGCTTTATCTTTTTTAAGATTCATCATTTTTTCAAATAAATGATCTTTAATTTTGAGTAAAGAATATAGCACTAATAGACAAACGATGATTAGGATGGCCATTAAAAGAGGATTACCTTTAACTTGTTGCCAAATGTGTTCAAGTTGTGTAATGCCTACATAACCTACCCATAAATAAAAAGCATTTCTAATCATTACTCCAAGAAAAGTAGTGATCACAAAAGATTTTTTATGATATTTAATCACTCCAGCTCCCACCGAAACTAGGCTAGTAGGAATAAAAGGTAAAGCTCTAGCCAAAATCATTAAAAAATCATCCACCCAAGTGCCAGTTAAAAATCCGCCAATTTGTTCAATTAGCTTGTGACTGACACCAATATATTTACCTAGTTTTCCAACTACCACATCTTCTAGTTTGTCGGCAGCTAGATAAATTAAGAAACTGGAGACTGTTTTAGCTAGAGAAGCAACAATTACAATTGTTGCTAATTGTAAAAATACATAATTTTGCGCTTGAGCTAAAGCAGCAGTAGTAGTCATGACAAAAGGTGAAGGAATAGGAGCAATAATTTCTTCCAAAAATGAACCAATTACCACAAAGAGTTGTAAATTAATAGTTTGTGATAAATGTTCTAGCCAAGTAATAATTTGATCAATAATAGACATAGGATTTGATAGTAACATAAAAAAGGATTGAGGGGAATAAAAACTTAAGATTTGCCAATAGTTTACTTGATGATGTAAAATTTGATGGTGTCTAGATTGTTTCGTAAATTATCTTTATTTCAATATTTTTTAGCTTTAGTATTAATTGCCTTAGTAGTAATAATGTCCTCTTATCTTTGGCACGGTGATGTGCTAATTCATACTGATGTCGCTAGAGATTTATTGGTTGTGCGCGAAATGGTTGAAAATAAACAAGTTACTCTGATTGGTCCTAGATCTAGTATTCCTGGAGTTTTTCATGGTGCACTTTGGTATTATATTTATTTAATTCCTTTTATTTTAAGTCATGGGGATCCATTATTAATGGGTTGGTTTTGGTTCACAGTAGTTTTATTTGTTGCAATTTTGTTTTTATTTATTAGTCACTCGTTGATTAAAAATCTCACCATCAGTTTGTTATTAACAATTTGCTTTATTTTATTGGAACTTCCTGGAGCCGCTGGTCCAACAAATATTTTTTTTGCTAATCTATTTGCTTTTGTACCATTCATTTTATTTTGGCGGTGGCACCAAAAACCAAGCATTAAACTAGCTGCTATCGGATGGTTAACTATGGGTTTATTGGCTCAATTTCAGATGGCTTTCATAGTGCCACTAGCTTTGAGTTGGGGACTTGTTTTTCTATGGAAAATTATTAAAGAAAAAAAGTGGTCGCAACTATTTGCTCCGCTTTTTTTTATTTTACCTTTTTTCACTTTCATTATTTTTGATTTAAGACATGATTTTTTACAAACTAATTCTTTTTTAACATATATACAAACAGCCAAATCAGATATGAGTTTTTATCTGAGATTAACTGAAAGAATAAGCCTGGCTTTCTATAATGGTATAAATTTGTTTGGTTTAAAAAATTTGTGGCTGAATTTATTGATCTGGTTTGTTTTTTCGTTTTTAGCTTGGCGCCACTCAAACAAAGAACTCAAAAAATTTTATTTTACGACTATTTATTGGTATTTTTCTTGGTGGATACTAACATTGGCTTTTTCTGGAACTATCTGGAGTTTTTATTTTGATCCGTTCGTGAGCATTCTTTTATTAACAGTTGGAGTGATAGCTAGCAAATCATCAGTTGCTAAATATTTATTAATCATTTTGACTTTTTTTTCTATTTTTCAAAGTCGTGGTAATTTTTCATATAGTCCAGATCGTTTTAATAGTTCTTCTTGGAAACTATTATCCAATATTGCTGCTGATAGCTTAAGCGAACAAGGGGTTGGCTACTTTCTTTATTCACAGGATCAGTTTGCTTATCCACTTAAATATGCTTTTGCTTTTCATCAACAAGAAAATCCAAACTTAAAAGGGGCACACTTTGTCAAACAACCCACAACGATTTTAATTAAATCCGCCGATAATCCAGACAATCCTTGGTCAACTTCTAGTCATTGGCAAACTAGCAAAATAAACATTAATATGGAATCAACTTATACTAAGTTTTATCCATATGGATATGTTCTGGAAAAATATTTATTAGATGAAAAAACCTTAAACGAGCCAGTGGATCCTAATTTAGTACGAGGATTAGAATTTAGGTAAAAAATTTATGAAAATTTTATACAATCAGCGTACAACAATTTTATTATTAATTATTACAACATTGCTAGCATTTTTCATTGGATGGTTATCAATGAAAAATAACAGTATTACTTTTTGGTTTGATCAAAGTAGAGATGCTCATGTTTCAAGGCAAATTATAGAAAATGGTGACTTTAAGGTTTTAGGTCCATCAGCAAGTGGTACTAATGACGCTGTCTATCATGGAGTGCTTTATTATTATTTTTTAGCTCCACTTTATTATTTCGGTCATGGAAATCCAATGATTCCAGCAATGGCGCTGTCATTTTTGGGGTGCATTGGAGTAATTCCGCTTTATTATTTTTCTAAAAGATTTTTTTCATCAAAAGCAATTGCATGGATTACAGTTTTTGGATATATATTTTCAGTAGAAATTATTCAACTTTCATATTGGCTGTCAAATCCATCTTTAGCTGTTATGCCATTAATAATCTTTTATTGGAGTCTTTGGGAAGTTGGTTTCAAAAATAATAAATCTTTCGTAATTCCATTAGCAATAGCCATGGGGGTTTCTTTACAATCTGCTTTATGGTTAGTTTATCTTTTTGGAACCTTATTAGTAGCTTTGTTATATAACTATAATCATTTTTCAAAAAAAAGTATTTTAAAGAATTAGAAAAATAATATTATATTTTTATCAATATTATTTTTGTTTGTTTCTTCAATATTAATTGGTCAATTTATGTTATGGAAGAATGGAGTATTTTTAACCAATGGATTTAATTTTTCAGAAAAAATTACTAATATATCTGTGCTTTTGCCTTTACTTAATAATTACTTATTGAAAGCAATTCAAACCATAGGTCCCTATACACCAGTAGTTGCATTCATAATATTCGTTGCTTCAATAAATGGTTTTTCTCAATTGCCAAAAACCAATAGAATATTTTTGCTTTCTTGGATTTTTGGACCATTTTGGCTTTTTTTCATTGAGCCAAGAGGAAGTATTCATATTCTCATGTCTTTAGAAGTAGCAATGATCTTAATTTTATCTTTTCAAGTTTTTCAAATTTGGAAAAAAAATGGTTTAATTCCAAAAATTATTGCGACAATGCTTATTAGTACCTATTTATTTAGCAACCTAATGATGCTTAGGATTCATAAAACTATGGCTAGTAGTATTTTTTCACCTCAAAAAGGTACAAATTTAGCAAATCAATTATCTCTAATTGATTACACTTATTTGAAGGCAAATGGGGAAAATTTTACTTTTTCTGCATTTACAAATCCGAATGGATATTACATAACTTGGGCGTATTTATATGATTGGTATGGTCAGAAAAAATATGGATATAAACCAACTTTTGTAGGTCCAGATCAAATGGGTTTATTTGGTGAAGAATTATTGCTTAGAGATGATGTGAGTAGAACAAAAATTCACTTTACAATTATAGAGCCAAATCTTGATATTGTTCCACAAATTACCAGAGATTTATTCATTGCAGAACAAGATAGACTTGCACCGGTTGGTGAGAAAAAAATGTTTGGAAGTACAACGATTGAATTTAGACCTATTCAATGACATGATTAGTAATTATAAACCACGTGCTATTCTAACAAAGATATGACTCATCTAAAATTTTCCAATAAATTTGATTTTCAAGAAGATTTTTTGAAAGAAGATTTTGCCAGTCGTTTCAGTAAAAATTCACCAGTGGTCATTAAGATGCATTTTGGAGAGCCGGGAAATCCAAATGCTTTTACTAAAGAAGATGTGAAACCATTACTGAAAATATTAACTGATTTGGGCCTTGAGACGCTATTAGTAGACACTCCGGTAACTTATCATTCACCACGTGATAGTAAAATTGGTTATGAAAAAGTTGTCGTAAAACATGGTTTTGATCAATTAAGTAAGTTTCTCATTGAAGATGAGTATGTCGTACAAAAAGTTGGTGGTTTAGATTTTGAAGTAGCCAAAGTTTTAGCAGAAAGTAAAAATTTAATTGTTTTAAGTCATGTTAAGGGCCATGAATGCGCGGGTTTTGGGGGAGCAATTAAAAATTTAGGTATGGGAGCGCTGTCAGCCAAAAGCAAATCTTTTATTCATGACAGTGCTAAACCAGTATTGGAAGAAAATTTATGTGTTGGATGCGGAACCTGTGCAAATTTATGTCCAGCCAAAGCAATTGAAATTAAAAATGGCAAAATGACAGTTGATTATGACAAGTGCTATGGTTGTTCAATCTGTCAAATACAATGTCCTCATTTAGCACTCAAACCAAAGTTAAAAATATTTGATGAAGCTTTGGCGATGGGAGCTATGTCGGCAGTTAAATTAATGCCAAAAAATACTTTTTACATTAACGTTATTAAAAAAGTTGTTCAGTTCTGTGATTGTTCTAATTGTGATAGTCCTAAGTTAGCAGAAGATGTGGGTGTACTGTATGGAGATAATCCAGTTGCCATTGATCAAGCTAGTATTGATTTGATCAAAAAATCCGCCGGAAACGATGTTTTTAAAATAGCCAACCATAAGGATCCATATTTACAAATTGCTTATGCTTCTCAATACAGTGGTTTAAGTAGGGAATATGATTCAACTGAAGTTTCTTAAAAATTTTATCAAAAACATTTGTTTTAAAAAGAAAATAAATAAATAAACCAATTTGAATTTTTTATTTCCCAACTTTTTAATAATTTTTGATTTCGAAACCTTTCCATTTCTGGAGAAAGATCGTTTCTAAGTTTTTCTTCACTTTGTTGAGATACTACAAAAAGATAATTATTTGTAAAATATTCATATTTACTCATGATATGAATATTTTTTATTTCCAAAAGGCTTCGATATTTCCACCCATATCTATTAGGATCTGGACTACCTAAAACAGCCAAATTTACTCCAGATAGGTTATTATTCTTTATTTCCTGATAAAGAACGTTGGTTATATTGTCGACCGTTTCTATATTGGGTTGCCACATTTCTGGAACATATTTTTGAGTAGTTATTTGTGGAATAATGCTAAAAAGAGAGCCATTTAATAAAAGTAATGTTGAAACAACAACTAAATTTATTTTTTTGAATTTTCTTGGTAAATATAAATATATTAAGAAGAAAATTAAGCCTGGTAAAAAATAATGGGTAAAGGAAGCTTTTATCAAAGTAACACCAAATATTTGAAACAACCAAACAAAAATATAGATTAAATAAATTCTAGATTTTTTAAAATCATAAATGATAAGACTTCCCAGATATATAAATAATATTGATCCAGAAATATTATTTACAGCGTAATGATGAATGACGATCCATAGATTTTTAATAAAATCTGATAAAAACACAATAAAATTTTTGTCTATATTTTCTTGTTGAAATAATATAAATCTAGTTATAAATAATCCTGGTGGATGAGTTAAGTCAAATAATATGAAAGGTAATATGGCTAAAAAATAACCTGGAACAATCCATAAATAGTTTTTAATTTCTTTATTTTTTAAATTACTAATTAAGGTTAAAAATATAAAACTTGCTGTAGAAATGAAACTTAAATAATGATGATGAATTGATAAGCCTAAAAATAAGCCCGATAAGAATAAAGATGCTTTTGATTTTTTTTGAAAAAAAATCAATCCAAGAGCTATCCAAAATAAAACAAGATGTGGATTCCAAGCCCAACGACTTGTTTCGATTAACGGAAACCAAATTACTGCTATTAGAGCTGTGCTTAACCAAGTTTTTTTATTTATTAAATAAAGTAACAATACTAAAAATATGGCTGTTAAAGATCCGTAAAAAGCAGATCCGTATGTTGTTGATACTGTATGAAAATTTTTTAATAAAGCAAATGGCATTAACATATAATATGTTAATGAACCATAGATTTTATCATTTTCTTCTGAAATTGGTCCTATGAGTGTTATTCTTTTTTCTTGATAAAAGAGTTCAATTTGTCTTAAATCATATGCTTGATCCCAAAAAAAAGTTGCAGTTTTTTCTAGAGAATAAAATCTATTAAAAATTCCTAATGTAAACAAAAAAATAAGAATCCAAAATTGATATTTTAAAAATATTTTCTTAATCACTTATTTTATTTTACTGGAGTTGTTATAAGAAGAGTATAACTAATTAAATAATATTAATGTTTAATATGTGGCGGAGGTGACAGGAATCGAACCTGCGAAGCCTTGCGGCTCACGCTTTCCAAGCGTGTGCAATTGACCACTATGCGACACCTCCTTGTATCGTCAAATTATATCAGAAAAAGTCAGATTTAATCTTATATTTTTAATTTGGATTTTTGATTTTTAAGTTGGCTTTTGTGAAGATACATAAGTGCATCAGCTCGATTTCCGGTTTCTATTAAACTTTTATCTTTTTCTCTATCATAAACGGCTACTCCATAAGCAAAACTAATATTCTTTGTGGGATCAACATCTGATTGTGGGGAATTTAAATAAATACTTTGCATTCTATTTTTTAAGTTTTCTTCAAATTTCTCATCGTTGATGCCTTTGCGACAAATGACGATAAATTCATCTCCGCCAACTCTAACAATTTCATCACCTTTTCTTAATTGTGATTTAATGTATTGTACAAAATTGATGATCAACATATCTCCATATTGATGGCCAAGTTTAGGATCGTCATTTATTTTTTTAAGTTCGTTAATATCTACATTAATAATGCCGATTTGACCATCATTGCGATTAGGATCAAATTTTTTAGCAATAAAATCATAAAAATATCTACGTCTCCAGCATCCTGTTAGTTCGTCAAGTAAAAGATTAGCCTCTAATTCTTCTCTGCGAGTCACAAACTTATTAACCGCATCTAAATAAGGCACACTAGTGGAAGAATCTGGGGGTGGTAAAGGACTAATCTCGCGCCATTTAGGGTTTAAGCCTATAGAATTATTTTTTTCCATGCCATTAACCATGTCCTTTATTCTATCATTTCTTTGAATAAAAAAATTATGAAAATAACAAAAAACGCCAGGTTTTATCCTGGCGTTTCTAAATTTTGATCTAAAGATTAATATCTACGATCTCTATTTTGTGGTCTTCCACCACCAAAACCGCGATTGTCTCTTCTTTGGAAACTATCGTTTCTTGGCTCACGAGGTCGAGCGATATTAACTACCAACTCTCTCTCTTCTACTCTGAAACCAGACATCTTAGCGATGGCAGCTTCAGCAGCAGATTCTTCGGCAAATTCTACAAAAGCGAAACCCTTAGAACGGCCGGTCATTCTGTCAGTAATTAAACTGACTTGGGTAATTTCGCCAAATTCGGAAAACAAACTTTGTAAACCATCTTGGGTCATGCTGAAAGGCAAGTTACCCACGAAGATTTTTTTCTTGTTTTCCATGTTGTCATTTTGATCTGACATAAATATGGACTCTTCTTTCTTGGACTAATGTGTCCAAGACAATTAATACTGTCGACTATTATATCCTGAATTGGCTAATTAGATAGTCCTAGATGGGTTTTTGTTGTTTAGCGCTATTAGTAGCTTCGAATTGGTAAACCTTAAAAATAGTATCTCCCTGACTTGATTTAATTTGTGCTATTTCTTGTAACTTTGGATGATCTTCCAAAATTTTTGGTCTTTCATCATAACAAGAGCTACTAACTATAAATAAGCTTGTTTTTTGGCTTAAATCAGTTTCAATTAAACCAGGATAAACGCATTCATGTTTAGTGAAGTGAATACTTTCAACTTGAGGGATTTGTAGTTTTGTTTGAAATTGTTGATTGAGTTTAGAATCATAAATTTGATTATAAAATAAATAATAGATTGCTGTTTCGCCTTTTCTTTCAATATAAATACTGTCGTAATTATTTTTTTGCTCAGCTAAGTAATAAGCTAAATTTTTCATGGCTGGACTACGATAAACTTGTTGAAATTTACCAGCATGTACAGCGTATTTATTAAAAAAATAAAAACTTTCAAAAATGACTAAAAACATAAAACAAGTAAAAATAATCTTCTTTTTTGGTAATTTGTAAAAAACAGATAAAAGCAGACCAGATAAAATACTTAATATTAGTGGCATTAAAGTAGCTCGATGAACATTGGGTACGTCATCAATGGTTAGGGCTGCTGACAGTGGAGAAAGTAAAAGTAAGTATATAAAATAAAAAAGATATTTTCTTTGATCCTTAGTGGGTAAAATAAAACTAATGCTTTTAGTGAAGTATTGGTTTTTTAATAAGGCTAGTCCAATAAATATTAACCAAAGTAGTAAATAGCTGTAATACCATAAACCCTGGTTAGGGACAAAGTATCGCATTGGTAATCCGCCACTAGCAAATAAGAAATCAATAGAAAAATAGCTGGCATATTGTTTAATAAATTCTTTGCCAAACATTATGGCTTTGTTGTATAGAACGCGAGCTTTCAGAGCATTTTCGTGACCCTCTCCGGCGATAAACTCTGCTTGTAGTGGATAAACTGAACTCTGTTGACTAAATAAGCTAGTTTGTTCAAACCGACCAGTGCCCCAAGCAGTTTGGCTGATCATAAAAGTTAAAATGAGACTAACTACTGCAATAACGATACAAAATATTTTTGTTTTTTTATCTTTGCTCAGTAAAAATGTTGGCAGCAATGCCAATGGAACAATAATGCGGTAGGCTGGGTAGAGCAAATAAGTGCTAAGCAAAATTAGCCAAGCAATTACCAAAGGTAATAATTTTTGCTTTTTTAAATTGCGTAGCAACAAATAAATTCCTAAAAGAAAAACTGTGCTGGCCGTTATTCCTTCTGCAGTAGCGCGTGACAAAATTATATGCCATGGAAAAATAGCTAAACTAAAAGCAGCAAAGAGAGCTAAAGATTTTTTTTGAAAAATTAGTTTTCCTACAAAATAAGCCAAAATGATGCTGACAATACCAAATAAGGCGATGGGCGCACGCATACCAAATTCATTATTTCCAAACAATAAAATCCCTAAACCAGAAAGATACATGGGTAAAATATTTGGATAATCACCGAAGTTATTAAAATATAAAATTGGCCACTTATTACCATATAGATCTGTGCCATTTTTTAAAGTGAAATTGCCTACATAGGCATTCATTACTTCATCAACATGAGTGTCGAGTGGCAAGCTGTTTAGTTTCCACAAACGTAAAAAAGCCGCTAGCAAAACAATTAAAATTAGCCAGAAATACTTTTTCATAATTTTTACTTCATTTTAGCAAAAACATGGACAAATTACTTTTTAATTTGTATACTACATGCTAGATTAACAAATCAAATCAAGAGAAATGGTGAGGGAACTAGCCTTTTGACCCATTCAGCAACCGATTTTGTATAGAACACGGTGCTAAATCTAGCTCGCAAGAGGGAGATTCGCTCGTTTGAGAAATTCAAACACTCTTTGCAGAGTGTTTTTTATTTTCTCCCCAATAAATATTAAGGTTAATCTGTAATAAGAAGGGGAAAATATGTTGGAACAATTTACTTCAGAATCAGTGGCCTCTGGTCATCCTGACAAAATTTGTGATCAAATTTCAGACAGCATTGTAGATGCTTGTTTAAAAATCGATCCTCAAAGTCGTGTGGCTGTAGAAACTTTAGTAACAACTAATAAAATTATTTTAGCAGGAGAAGTGACTTGTTCTGGCAAAATTGATTACGAAAATATTGCTCGTCAAACCATTAAAAAACTTGGTTATACAAATCCCAATTGGGGTTTTTCTGACAAATCAGATTTAGAAATCTACATTCATCAACAATCTAGAGACATTGCTCTTGGCGTGGACGATGGTGGCGCTGGAGATCAGGGAATTATGTTTGGTTATGCTTGTAATGAAACTCCAGAATTGATGCCGATGCCAATTATGCTGGCTCATCAATTGATGCGTAATTTAGATCAAGTTCGTGAAGACAAAATTATTTCTTATTTGCGACCAGATGGTAAAGCTCAAGTAGTAATTGATTACATTGAGGGTAAACCAAATAAAGTATCGACTATCATTATGGCGGTACCCTATGATCCACAAATTAAAAAAGAACAGTTAGAAAATGATCTTTGGGACAAAGTAATCGTGCCGGCAGTTAAAAAATATTTGCCCAATCAAATTTTAAATCAAAATGATATTAAATTAATTATTAATGGTACTGGAGCGTGGGAAATAGGTGGTCCAGCTTCTGACACGGGCTTAACGGGGCGTAAAATCATTATCGATACCTATGGAGGTATGGGGCGTCATGGTGGCGGTTGCTTCTCTGGTAAAGATCCAAGTAAAGTTGATCGTAGCGCTGCTTATGCTTGTCGTTTTTTAGCTAAAAATATTGTTGCAAAAGGATATGCAGATCGTTGTGAAGTAAGAGCAGCTTACGTCATTGGTCAAGCTACGCCAGTCTCTTTTGATGTAGAAACTTTTGGAACAGGTAAGATTAGCGATGAAGAGATAAAAAAATATGCTTTGGGTTTATTGGATATGTCTGTACAAAAAATCATTAAACAACTTGATTTGCGTCAGCCAATTTTCGCCAAAACTTCGACCTATGGTCATTTTGGTAAATCAGAATTTAGTTGGGAAAAAATTGTTTAATTACTAAAAACCCCACCGATTAGGGTGGGGTTTTAATTCATCAGCGGTTAATATTTTTATTTTCCACTTTTAATCTTAAGTTTCTTTGGTTGAGCCAAAGCAGATTTTTGGAATTCTACTTTAAGTACTCCATTTTTAATTTCTGCCTCTGGTTCTTTGCTCAAATCCACATCTCCTGGAATGGCTACTTTATATGAGTAAGAAAAAGATGAGCGACTGTAATATTTGCGTTCTTCATCTGATTTTTCTTCTTGTTTCTTAGCTTGAATCCAAAGCACGCCTTTTTCAAAAGTGAGATCAACATCTTCATCGGCTACTCCGGCTACATTGGCTTCAATAACCACTTTATTTTTGCTTTCATAGACATTGAGATGACTGTTGTTTTGATCAAAAACATCGTCATCCCAAATATCTGGCCAACGACTCAACATAGCTTGCAGAGGACTATATCTAATAATGGACATAAATATGCTCCTTTTTAAAACTAATTTATATTTTCTGGCAATCGCTATAGTCGATTGCTAAGTTGTATTAAAGCAAATTTAGCAGTCTTTGTCAAATAGTGCTAACAAGAGGAATTTATTTTGCAAAAGCGATAATTAGAGCTCCAGCGGTCATTAAAATTGCTCCCAAAGCAGTGTAAAGAGTAAATTGTTCTTTGAGAATGATTGTTGCAAAAATGAGAGTAATTACTAAGCTTAACTTATCAATGGGAACAACTTTACTTGCTTCACCGAGCTGCAGGGCGCGAAAATAAAACAACCAAGAAAGACCAGTGGCTAATCCTGATAAAATTAAAAACAACATAGAATGCTTGCTAATATTGGTAATTTGTCCAAGATTTTTTTGAGCAACAACAATACCCCAGCTAAAAATTAAAATGACAGTCGTTCTAATAGCAGTTGCCAAATTAGAATTTACATCTTTGATTCCAATTTTGGCTAAAATGGCAGTTAAAGCAGCAAAAATAGCAGATAAGACAGCGAAGAAAAACCATTGCATATGCTTCACTATAACTTTTAAAGTTGATTCTAGTCAAACGTTCTTTACAAAAGAGCTCATCTTACTTAGAATGAGCCTTAGATAGCTATAAATTAAAAAAGGTTTCAATGAAACAAAAACTCCCTATTATTTTGGTGTTAGTGTTGGCTTTGGCTGGCGGAGCCTATTATTTTTTCAGTCAAAAAAATAATCCACAAAATGCAGAAGAAGTGGCTGAAAAAGTTGTTGTTTCAGAAATGCTGGCTAATTGTAAATATGACAAAGATATTTGTAGTTATTTTGTTGCTCAGGCTAAAGCTATGGAAAAAGGCGTCATCATTAATACAGTGGCTAATTTAGGTGAATATGGCACTAGCACTAGCGAAATGAAGATGAACGGAAGCAACATGGAGGTAAATAGTTATAAAGATGGTCAATTAGAATCAAGCATGATTTCTTTTGACGGAGTGACTTATTTTAAAGATGTAAAAGATAATTCTTGGTATCAAGTTGGCGATGCTGAAGGCAATTTTAGTGATCCTAAAGAAAGTTTGGTAGAAATTCAAGCTACTTACAACGAAGATAATTTAGACATGCAAATTAAGAAAGTGGGTAACGAAGCTTGCGGCAATTTGAGTTGTGACAAATATGAAATTATCGATACCATGGGTGAAGATGATAGTGTGACCTATGTTTGGATTGATACTAAAGAACACTTGGCTCGTAAGATAGAGTTTAGTTTTAAGGGTGGATCAAATGTTATGGAATATAAATACGAAGCAGTACAGATTAGTAAACCATCTCCTATTAAAGAGATGCCAATGTTTGATGCTCCTGACAGCGAAGAAGGTGCAAATGCCGACATGCCTTCTCAAGCAGAAATTGAGCAAATGATGAAAGATTATAGTTTAGATGGAGAGTAGTTTTTCACCAAATTCTAAATTGCCAGTTAAATTTATTCGTCCCGGAGTAAAGGCTTTTATTGTTCATGATGGCAAAATTTTAATTGTTAAAGAACGAGTCAGACGTCATGGTAAAGAAACAATTATTTATGATTTACCAGGGGGAGGCATTGAGCCAGGTGAAAATTTATATGAAGCATTGCATCGTGAAGTGATGGAAGAAGTGGGCTTAAATATTGCTATTGGTAAAGCAGTTGGAAATTGGGACTTTGTCATTCCGAGTTTTGAAGACCCAAGTTTTAGTGTGCAAATTATTTGTTTGGGTTATCAATGTCAATTAATTGGCAATTCAAAAATAAATATCAATCAAAACCCCGCAACATTGGAAAATATCTTCGACACTATTTGGATGAGCAAAGAGGAAATTTTAGCTTTGAAATATGACGTTTTTGCTAATAATGCAGATGTCAAAAAAGCTTTAGAAGCGGTGAATTTATAGAAAATGACTTTATTTAGTCATGGCTTTTTTCTTCAATGTTGATGGCATTTTTTCGATAGCATAACGCAAAGAAGTTCTAGGCATTACGGCTTTATTTTTCATGACATAATCAAAAATTTCTTGCTGATGAATTTGGCTAGCAACTTTCAATAACCAGCCGTAACCTTTTTGCACCATGTCATCTGGATCGAGCAATAAATGATCTGAAATTTCAAAGATATCTTTTAAAAATTGACCTTTTCTAGCTGGAACAATGAGCGAAACAGCACTAGCTCTTTTTACCCATCTGTTTTTTGATTTAGTCCATTTTTTTAATTCAGATAAATATTCTGGAAACATTTCTATAAACTTACCAACTGTGTGATTGCAAAAAGTATCGCATGAAGCCCAATTATTAATGTACTTTTTTATCCATTTTTCAAAAACAAAAAAGTCTTTTTTCTCGTATTGTTTCCAAACATTGTAAGACCAATTACAGGCAATAAAAGTTTCTTCCATATAACCTGATTGCCAAAGTTTTTCGCATAAAGAAAATATTTTTTCTTTACTTTCGTTTTTAATTTCCTTAAAAGCTTCTTTTCCAATTTTACTTACAGTGGCTGTTTTGACACCATGCATTTTGATCGTTTCTTTAAAAAATCTTTGTCCGGATTCTTTTGTTTTAACATCGGCATTTTGTTGTAATTGATTCTGTAGTTTTGTGAGGAAATCATGCATATGAATATTTTATAACTTTATTTTTGTTTAGCTAGCTTGATCAATTATATAAATTAATCAATATAATTGACTTATGGCTCTTTTTTGCATATAATCATTAGTCTAATTTAGCTACTGATATCTGGAGGGGAAACTTCTCTCTAAGATTAGGTAGTGAACATTAAAATCACTGAAAGGAGCCATAAAATGGCAGTAATCGGTAATTCCAAGGAAGTTCCGGAATTGCAGTTCGTAGACTTTTTGGAGAGGTTGTCGGAGAATGAAGCATTCGTTTTCCTCAGACCAGACCCTCAATACTACACTGCAACCAACATGGCCATGAGTATGATGGCAACATGTGTTGGACGGTACGGAAGCCCGGTTAAAGCTTCTGATTTGCAGAAAGTTTCTCAGATAGGCATTTTTGCTACCTGGGAAATTAGACGCAAAATTGGCGAACTGTGCGATCAGGGGTTTTTCTCCCGAAAGCACTTTGGGTTGGAAGAATATTTCACCCCAGAAGAAAAGTTTTTTGAATTTATTCAAAGCACACAGTTTGAAAGGAGATCAGCATAAAATTCAGTGATTTAAACAAGAATCCCCGTGCAAACGGGGATTTTTTCTTTAAAAATGTAGAGCGGAGGGACAGGGATTCGAACCCTGGATAGCTTGCGCTATGGCGGTTTAGTAAACCGCTGCACTAGGCCACTATGCGATCCCTCCTTTTTAAGTAACAGAACTGTATTTTACCAAACAAAAGTCTTAGCGTCTGGGTCGATCTTTTAATGGGATATAAGTATCGGCACTCGTATTTTTATCAAGCTGAGCTCGCAGTTTAAAAAGTAAATCTACATGATCTTTAGTCCAACTAGTTGACGCATCATGATGATTTTGTCTTTTTTCTAACTCTTTTAACAACGCTTCTTTTTCTTGTTTATCAAGCAAACTAAGATCAATCATGCTTGGTTCATCTAAATTAAAAGATGTGGTAAAAGGCAAGGGACCTTCTAAAGCACTAATATCTTCTGGATAAAATGGAGGGGTGTATTGTGTTTCAGCCATTTTTATTTTTTCTCGCATTATTATTTTGTGATCCAAGCCAATTTAAAAACTGAGCCATTTCACTGGGTCCATATATACCAACTAATATTTCCAATGCTTTACAATCACTTAATTCTTTTTCAGTTTGCAATCTTTGAAATTCTTGGTTAATTAGTTCCATGTTTAGTTGAGATTCATTTGTCATAATAGAGTTACATTTTATCATCAATGTAAATAATAGGTAAAATCACTTAATTTAATTATATTTCCAAACTTCATAAATAGTTTGGTTTTTTGCATCGGTAATTACTTCAATTAGTGAAAATTGAGAACTAATTCTTTGATCTATAGAAATTTCAGTGGGCTTAAGAATTAAAATGTATGATTTTTTATCTAAATCATTCCAATTAATAGTCTCGAAATAAATATTATTTAATTGTTTAACATGTTTAAATCCCTCATCTGTAGTAGGATGATGAACAATCGATTTTTGAGCAAACGCAGGATCAATTTTATTTTCAAACAAATACCAAATATATGGAGAGCTAGCTGGAGATTGAGTTAATACAGCTTCATTATTTCCTTGATATTTAAATAAAGCTCTGGCTAATAAATGATAATGAGTATTATCAACGGAAGTTATTGGAGCAAGAGTGGTGTAAAAAATAAATAATCTTATGGTAAAAATTAAGCCAATACTAATTAATAAAATACTTACTAATTTTTTTTGCAAATTAGACAAGAAAATTAATAAAGAAAAAATACCAATGACAGCAAGTAATTCTAGAATTGGGAAAATTGTTCCCAAACGAACTTCTAATAATGGATTAATGGTTAGTGATGAAGGAATCAGCGCTAATAATATCCAAGCAATAATTATTTGAGTAGTTTTTTCTTTATAGTGTCTGCCCAAAGTCAATAAACCCAACAAAATAAGTGGTGCTAAAAATAAATTAGTATTGTTACCATTTCCTGGATTGTGATCTCCATGACCACTGCCGTGAATAAAGAAAAAAGTTCCAGAAAAAGTAGAGATGTAATTTTGAGTGAAAGTGATTAAACCTTCGTTAACTTTATTAAATAAAATTTTATTAACGAATGGTGGAAAATTACTTGTACTACGATATTCAGTTGCTTTATTTAACAAAACCTGATTATTAAAAGGATTAATACCTTGGCTTTTAGCTTGATTAGCTTGAAGAATTCCGCCACCGATCAATAACCCTACACTTAATACACCTAAAAATACGCCTATTGCTAAGCCAATTTTATCTAATTTTTTAATTTGCTGAAAAAAGATGATTAAAAAAGCTAATAAAAACAAAGGAGTAAAGATTTGATAGCCATGGTAAGTTAATAAAGTTAATCCTGCCAACAAACCAGCTTTGGCTAATAAGATTCGTTGTAGCAATTTACGCTGAGTATTCAAAGCAAAAAATAAACAGGCCACACTACTTACAAAAAAAGCCATGGCTAGATGAGTTTCATAAGCTACTCTAGAAAAATGCATGTGCCAGGGACTAATGGCGATTAATATCATTACTATAAAACTAGCTATCAATTGCCAACTTGATGAATATTTAGCCAGTTTAGCTAACTTCATGGCAATAAGACCCATACTAATCATGACGATTAAACCGGCTAAAAGAGATGGTAAACGAACTACCCAAATTTCTAAATCAAAAAAAGCAATAAAAGGAATTAAAGTATAAATATAGCCAGGTAATTTTTGATCTCCAAAAGAAGTAATACTAATTGGCCAAGATTTTCCCCATTCGTCTTTCCCAGTTTTTAACAAACTATAAGCGTTATAGCCCAAGGCAACTTCATCTCTATTAAGACCGGCTGGAACTTGACCATATTTTGGCAAACACATTAATAGTGATAGAAAAATTGCTACTACAGCACCAATTCCCCAAATCTTCCAAAATGACATGCTTTTAGTATAGCTATTGGGGGAAAAAATAACAGAGAAGGATAATTTTTGTTAAATTTGCTTGGTGCGGGCGTCGTGGGATGAAATTGGAACTTTTTTAATTTAATTCTTCAGCCTGATTTATAATTTCGTCTATTATATAGCTTTTCCATACAACACCCAATTGTGCTTTAATTTCTTCTTTTCCAAGTCTTCCTGAATAAACCCCAAGAAATAAATCTCCTTCTCCCATCCAATCATCATTGTTTATTTTTCCTGGTTCTTTAAAGTAAAATCCTTTATATCTCATAATAACTGGAGATCCAGACATTCCTTCTCTTGTTGCTGAATCTATTAAGATTTTAGGATAATTTCCTCCTGGCTCACTTGCTATGCTTCCCCTTTTCCATATTGGAAGCTCTCTTCTTCCCGGGATTCCTCTTGGGAAACCTAAGATAAAAACATCTTGAGCTATTTCTGTTCTCATATCAGAAAATTTATAATCATTAATTGCATTTACTTTAAATTTTTTATTTACAGAAATTGGCAACACTCCAATATCTACCTTTTCTTTATGAGTTGGATGCTCCATCCATAGTTTCTCATAATCATTTTTAGTTAAATCAAACATTTCATCTGACCAAGAAATTAGTTCTTCATTTAATATCAATCTACACTTAACTTTATTTGGTAAGCCACCATGAGCAGACAGCGGTTGTTTAGTTTCCGGATTTATGCCTGAAAAATTATGCCATGCAGAAACTAAATATAGCTTATTGTTTTTTCTATAAATAAAAGCTGTTCCGAGAGCTAAGCTGACATTGTTAAACATAAGCTCGATTTTTATTGGAACTAAAGACAAAAAGTGGGGAAATATAGTTTTATTTTCAATCATTGGTTTGATAAATATAACTTTAGTTTATTATTTTTTTATTGAGTAGATTTTCCATCTCGATCTATGTTTGGATCCTCTTCAAATCCAAATGCATTCCAGAATACGTCTAAACTTGGTTTTATAATTTTTCCAATCTCTGTTTCATAATCCTCAATTAAGAAATCTGGTAGATAAATTTCATCTATATCTATCCCGCGTGTACTTCTTGATATTTGCATGGGGTGTATTAACTTTGTTTTATTCATTTTATAGAAAGAGATATAGCCAACTATTGGTGCGCCAATGCCTAATTTTTTATAAACCTCCATGTACCTACTTATAGCTTCGATCAAGCTTTTTTCTACCTCTTTATAGTAAAGAGATCCATCTTCTTCATCAACAATTTCAGTGCGTAAAGCCTCAATCATTGCATCTCTATACATTTGAGTGTAAGAAAAAGTTCCCAATTCTCTACTAACTGAATAGGTCATAAATCCGTCAAGGTTTATTTTTAAATTTGATCCAAAGTAAGACATTGGCATAATTAAAGGATCATTTTTTATGGAGAATATTTCTGGATAATTTCTATTTCTATACGACTCTTCTGGTATCAAGTGTAAAGATAGTTTTGGTTTATTATCCTGTTTTATAGGAAGCGAATTGCTATTTAAATATCTTCTTCTTTCAGAGATTCTTTTTTCTATTTTTTCGTTTATTGTCATAGGCAAGGTGAACAAGTTTCTTAATTCATCAATGTCCAATGGATATTTTCCAGCAGAATTTCTCGCATAAAATTTATCATAACCTTTAAATATAACTCTATGTGGAATATTCCAACTTTGTTTAACACCTATTAAATATAGGAAACCATCTTCATGTTCAATAGACCTTATTTCGCAACTAATTCTTGGCTCAATTCCAGATTGCAGAATTGATTCTAACCTTCTTATTTCAGCATCTTGATCAGTTGATTTTATTGGCAATATGTCAGTTGGTTTTCCACTAGATTCTGATACTCCATATATTAGGTACCCTCCATTAGTATTAGCAAACGCAGAAACATCTGCAAGAAATTCTTTTTTATCTGTATCAGAATTTTCAGGTAAATTTTGTTTATATTCTATCGTTTTATTTTCTACAACGGATTGAGAAATTAACTGTTCTATGTCGCTTATTTTTATATCTTTAATATTTTCTTTTAGCATTTTATTTAGGGAATCCATAAATTTTTTATAAGCTGCCTTAATTTCTTAAAGCAGCTTATTTTAATTATTAAATTTGACACTCTTTAAGTGTTAATAGATTATCTGTTGGCTTATCATTTGAGTAAGTTTGCAAAAACTTAACATTATTTATGCTTCTAACATAGCAGTAAACTTTATTTCCAGCTGCGTCTTCTACATATGCCTTGCCGTTATTATCTTCTATGAAAGAAACCATTTGACTTCGCGTGCTTTTCCCAGTTTTATTGGTGGATTCATTTATCCACCCATAATCGGTAATTCCTTCATGCGGATTTTGATGGTTTCCTCCATCTTTATTTATACAAGTGATTCTGACTGACATTCTCAGCCTTTCTTTAATAGAGCACAGTTGACAACCAAGAAAGAAATAGTTTATGCTGTTAATACGAGTTTTATCAGCTAAATATTTAAACCCAGTTGAGGCTGTATTTTTAATGGCATATAGTATACGCTTTTTTTGGTGTTTGTCAAGCCTTAAAATGCTTCAAAATCGTCTTTTTTTCTTAAATACATAACTTTTTTCTGCTGATATAAAAAGATGTTATTTGATACAATAAACGTTTTGAGGCTAAATAAACTTAGTATTTCGTTTAAGTTTTAATGACGTTATCTTTTTGCCACCATTATTCTTCCAACCCGTATTCCTCATAAAACTAACGATATTGAAAAATGGCGGAGGCACTGGGATTTGAACCCAGGAACCCCAAAAGGGGTCAGGTTTAGCAAACCTGTGCAATTGGCCACTATGCGATGCCTCCTTATTAAAATGCTAGGTGATTATATCAGAAAAATGCCTATGCCAAAAAAACTAATGCATTTCTGAACTTCTTTCTTTCAAGAAGTTGCGCCAATCTTCGACGATGCGAATTAAGGCAGAAAATGGCAAATCGACCACGGCGGTGAATAGAGCAGAAAAGATATTATATTTCTTCCATTTAGCAGAAAACCATTGACCAATTTTGGCTAATGGAATGGAAAAAAGTTCTAATAAGAATTCAATAAAATTGCCATGATCTTCAATAGTGATTTCTTTGGATTTTTGTTTAATAGCCATAGCTGCAAAAACTACCATGGCAACATTCACGGTATCCAAATACATGGATGTCCATGGAACTCTGCCAATTTCAAATATCCAAAAAATAAAACGCATGCTCGCAATCCCACAAATAACAGAAATAATAATGAAAATGATATTCAAAGCTTTGTTTTTCTTACGACGAAAATCAATTTCATAAACGTCCTCGCTATTTTGTTTATGAATAATTTTGGCAATTTCTTTTTGCACCACTCTCAAATTTTGATCTTTTGGCGGGCGAATAAAAATTACTAACAAGAACATTACCAAACTAGGAATTAATAAATCTATAAAAAGTGAAAGTAGACTAAATTCTAATCCAGCTAATTTGGCCACTGGTCCTTCAAAAATAATGAAACTAGCAATGCCAGCTACAAAAATGGAAAGCGTAGAGTAAATAGCACTGCGGAAAAGACGACCTTTGAGACTGGCCTTTCTTTTAAAATAACTTTCTTCCACCATTTTTTTAAGTTCTTCTGGATTGGCAAGTTTTTCACGAACAATTTCTGGAGTGTTATTAATTTTATCTAGAACATCGCCAATGATGCGATAAGCCGCATCGTATTTGCCAGCTAGTTTAAATAATTGTTTACCTTCTTCACTATCTAAGTCTGTTTCAATTTGTTGACGAATGTCGTGAACTTGTTCCATTATTTTTTCAATACTACTGTCAACTTCTTCTATCCAAAAAGGATAACGAATTTTAATAACATTGTAAGAAATGATGGGATCATCAAAATTATATAAAGTGCGCATACAAGCAATATAAACTTGAACTAATCTATCTAAATCACTTAATCTGTCACTTGGTAAAATACGATTGCGTTCAAAAATAACATTGGTCATGAGATTAAGTAGAGCGTTTTCTTTAAAAGCAGGTGCTAGTACTTCTTCAATTTCACAAGCTGCGATTTCCAACATCCAAGTATAAAACTCCATTTTATTTTTGACATGTTTTTTACTAGGAGCTTGAGGTAATCTGGAATTATCTAAAATACGAATGTATTTATTAAGAATGTTTTCGATTTCTTTGATTTGTTTTTTAGCAATTTTGCCGTTATCAAAATATCCACTGCGCATTAATTCCAAGATCATTGGTTCAGCCATTTCAGTGGCATTAAGATCTGGCAAAATATTAATTCCATATAATTCAGAGACTAGACGACGTTTGAGAATGCGCTCGATGGCACCACGACGTAATAAATTTTCTTCTTTCCAATCGATAACCTTGCGCACTTTTTCGTAAGCTTCTGCAATTTTAGAAGCCAATTCGTCTACTTCTAGAGGAGAAATAATAGCGCGATGATGATATTCCCAGTCCATTTGGTACTGTCTGGTATATTCTTTAGCGTAAGCAGATAACTCTTTAAGTTCAACTGGTTTTTCTTCTGCGACAACTAGATCTACTTGAGGAATGTTATTATTTTCTATTGGAGTTGTGGTATCTGACATAATTCAATTTTTATTTTATGAGAATCAAAAACTTTAATACAGGCCATTGAAGGAGCTGATTAATAAACATAAATAAGTAGCTATGTTTATAGACAGCGACTTCACTGAGCAAAACAAAGATTGTTTTTCGAAGGGAGAAACAATTTTAGTTGAGCGTGACTGTATTAAAGTTCTTGATTCTCAATAGATTATAGCAAATTTTTCTTTATAATGAGTAACATGCCTGATAAATATACAGCAGTGTGGGTCTCTCACACTTCAATTAGCGATTTTTTACAGTGTCCTAGAGCCTATTACCTCAAGAATGTTTATAAAGATCCAAAAACTCGTCACAAAATTCAACTCATGTCACCTCCATTAGCTTTAGGGCAAGTAGTTCATAGTGTTCTGGAATCTTTGTCGGTTTTACCTGGCTCAGAACGTTTCAAAGAGTCTTTAATTGTTAAATTTGAACGTAATTGGCAAGCTGTAACCGGTAAAAAAGGTGGTTTTTTTGAGGAACAAACAGAAGCAGAATACAAAGAACGCGGTCGAGTAATGTTACAAAAAGTAATGGATAATCCTGGGCCTTTAAATGATTTGGCAGTCAAAATTAAAGAAGATCTACCACATTATTGGTTGTCGGAAGAAGAGAATTTGATTCTGTGTGGCAAAATTGATTGGTTGGAGTATCTACAAGCAGACGACAGTGTCAATATTATTGATTTTAAAACCAGCAAAAATGAAGAAAATGAAAGTTCATTGCAATTACCGATTTATCATCTTTTGGTACACAACTGTCAACATCGCAAAGTCAGTAAAGCCAGTTATTGGTATTTAGAGACGGGCAAAATAGCAGAGAAACCCTTACCAGATTTAGAAACTGCTCATCAGCAAATATTAAAGATTGCCAAAGAAATGAAGCTTGCGCGTCAACTTGAACGCTTTAAATGTCCTCATGGAGAAGCTGGCTGTTTTGCTTGTCGACCCTTTGAAAAAATTATTCGTGGCGAGGCAGAATTTGTGGGCGAAAATGATTATCATCAGGATATTTACGTCATGGAGAGATCAAAAAAGGATCTTTCTAAAGAAGAAAATAGCGAATTGATTTAATTATTTTGCAGGATCTAGATTAAGATCTTTGAAACGTCCATCTCTTAGTAACAAAGCAATTACTGCGTATACGGCAATATCTTGCCAATTCTCATAGCAACTTTCGTTTTCAGGTTCAGCGCCTTTTATGGCTAAATTTTGTAAACGGCGCAATTTATCATTAATGCGAAAAATGATCCCCAACTCTCCATTATCTAAAATATTGTCTTTACCATAATCTTTGTTTTTTTTAATAAAAATTTTCAATAATTTAGCGAGTTCCTCGTCAAAAGCTTGATCGAGGTATTGAGGTTTGGTTTGCGACATAGAAATATATTAACAAATTTTTAATTTTTGAATAGAAGAGATCAATAGTTAACATGGAGATAATAAGTATCAAAATTATCTTTTTGTTTGACTCTTACATATTTTAAAACCCCTCCACCACAAGCCATGCTACCTCTATAAAGTTCACCATCTTCAACTGATTTAACTGTTTGGTTAGTACTAGCGATATCTATGCCAG
This sequence comes from uncultured Pseudomonadales bacterium, assembly GCA_964495475.1. Lineage (GTDB taxonomy): Bacteria > Patescibacteriota > Microgenomatia > UBA1400 > PJMF01 > UBA1364. The sequence continues at coordinate 34,434 of CAZBVY010000001.1, read as the reverse complement.
TATGAATATCATTTACATATCGAGATGAATAAGAAGTATAACCGTATCCTTGGGTAACACGAATAGGATCATTAAGTGGCCAATCCCATCCTCCAGTACCATTTTTTGCTGGATCAGCATTATCCCAAATTAAATTTATGTTTTTAAGTAAATCAAAAGGGTTGCGACGCACATTGTTTTGACTTATTTCAAAATGTAAATGTGTGCCAGTTGAACAAGCTGACCTTCCCTGAATAATTGAAGCTATTCGATCACCCTTTTTAATATCTCCAACTTTTGCTTCCGTTCCTAAACCAGCCACAATATTTCTAATAGCATTAAGCTCTGCTCTGGCTTCAGCTAATTTTTGTTGGTAAGTAGCTTCATTGTTTTTGGTTTCTTTGAGTAAAGCGTCTTTACTAGCTTTTTGAGAATCAAGAATATTTTTTTGACTTTGTAATTCTTGTCTTTTCTTTTCAATTTCTTGTTGTTTGGTTTCTTTTAGTTCTTTTTGTTGATTATAGGTAAGACGTTGTAATTCGGTTTTTTTCATAAGATCTAAAGTTTGATCTTGAGCTAAATTCATATAACGATATTGACTGACAAAATCATTGAAAGATTGAGAAGCAAAAATATTATTTTTATATGGAAGACGACTTTGTTTATAGCTTTGTCTAATTCTCTTAATAAGTATTTCGCTCAAGCGATTAAGAGAAATACCTAATCCTTCAATTCTTTCTGATAATTCAGTAATTTCTTTTTCCAAACTATTGATTTCAGCTACTGTTTGTTGAACCTTCAAACTTTGTATTCTAATTTGGCCATTAATAATATTAATAGCTGATTGCAAGGTATTAGCTTCAGATTGAACTCTATTAACTTCGTTTTGCCAACATCCTTCCAAGTTTTCTAAACAACTTTCGTAATTGTCATCACCCTCATTACATTTATATTTTTGATCACAATCTTCAGCAAATGCACGACCATTAATAGACACAAGAAAAACTAAAGAGAGTAGAAAAAGGTTTAACAATCTTCTCATGATTTATTTTTTTAACATGCGCGCTACAGCACTGTAGCTCGCGATAATTCCAAGTAGGATTGCCAATCCGAGGCCAGCCATAAATTGATAGGCAAAAAATTGCCAGGCAATGGGAAGATCAATAATGCCAACTAAGAAGTTTTCAAGCCAAGGATTAATATAAAGCATGACTGCTCCATATAGAGCAAAAGCTAAGATGTTGGCGACGCTACTTATTACAATTGCCTCTAATAAATAAGGACGGCTTACATAGCTGTTAGAAGCTCCAACAAATTGCATAATTTGGATGTTTTTTCGTTTAGTGGAAATCTTCATGGAAATAGTAGTCATAATCATGACAAATGAAGTTACCGTCAAAGTGCCTAATAAAAACAGACCAATAATACGCATGGCATTAGTCCAGCGAATCAAATTATTAATCACATCTTCTTGCAAGGCTACATCTTCGACTGCACTTTCTTCTTTTAGATCATTTTTAATGGTGTCTAGACTTTTAGCGTCTTTAGCAGCGACTTCAATGCTAGCTGGCAAAATTTCTTCAGTTACTAATTCCAATAAAAGAGGATCATCTTGATTTTCTTTTTGATAAATCTGTAAAGCTTCCTGTTTAGTCACTATTTTGACTTCTTTAACATAGCTTTTTTCTTTCATTTTTTGGCTAATTCTCTCTGCATCTTCATTTTTTGATTCTAATTTCAAAAAAGCGATTACTTGAGGTTGAGTTTCGAAAAATGATAAGATTTTTTCACTACCAATGCTCAACAATGAAAAACAATAAGCTACAAAGAAAGTAATAGTTAAGATAAAAATAGTTAAAGTACTTTGATAAGGTGAGCGTCGGATAGCAACCATGGCAGAATTAAGTGCTTTCATGTTTTTCCTTATGTTTTGACTCTTCTTTTTTATCTTTCTTAAAATTAATTTTAAGTTTTAATTTCGGCAAACTTGATTTATGACTTTGTTTAATTTCTTTTTTTTCGTTAATTTCTTTTTCTAATTTTTCTTGTTTTTCTTTAACTTTTTCTCTTTCCTCATCTTTTTTATCTTCTTTTTTCTCTTCAGTCGCAGGAGCTTGTTTTTCTAGATGAACAATTTTTTCGTCATGAAGTTCATCTAAAACTAATGGATCATGGGTAGCAAATAATAGAGTAGTACCGAGCTCATTAATCTTTTTTAAAAGTTTAGTAATTTTAATAGTAGCTTCACGATCTAAATTTCCAGTAGGTTCATCGGCAAAAATAACTTTGGGAGCAGTTGAAAGAGCTCTGGCAATACTAACTCGTTGAGCTTCACCGCCAGAAAGTTGTCTAGGGAAAAGTGAAGCTTTATCAGCCAAACCAATTAAATTTAGTAAATCCGTTACTCTTGATTCAATTTCTTCATCTTTTTTGCCACTGATATAAAGAGGAAGAGCAATGTTTTCCCAGACATTCATGTCTTCTATCAATTTATAATCTTGAAAAACTACGCCTATTTTGCGACGTAAATTAGGAATATCTGATTTTTTATATTGACTCAGTGGAGTATTTTCAAAAGTAATCTCTCCATTAGTGGGAGAGTACTCTTTAATAAGCAATTTCATCAAGGTAGTTTTGCCTGCTCCAGATGGTCCAGTAATAATGAGAAGATCTCCTTCATTAATTTCTAGATCCAGGTTGACGATGGCAGTGGGCTTATCAGCAAATGACTTGCTAACAGCTGAAAAAACTATCATGGGCATGAGGTCTATTTAAGCATGTTTAATCTAAAGTTTGAATAGGAGCTTCTGCTTCCGTATTAACCACTTCAACTCGGCCAACATCCATGAACCATCCGGCTTTTTCTGCTTTGTGAGTTTCTCCATAGAGTTTCACTTCAAAGCCGACTAATTTATCTAGATCGACCACAGAAGAGGTGAGAGCGACTGTTTGACTATCGCCACCTTCTCTTAACAATTTATGAGAACCTTCACCTTCTACGCCACCTGCTTCAACATAACCAGTGGCATTATCGGCAAAAGTATCTTTATCTTGCACGCCAAAAACGTCACCGTTTTTAACTTTATTAGCGTCTTCAACAGTAACGTTTTCTACTTGAGCCACGGTTCCTCCGTTTTTATTCTTGAGTTTATATGCTCCAAAACCAGTTAAAGTTCCGGCTAGTATGGCAATACCACAAATGATAATGAAGGTTTTTTTTGCTTTTTTACTCATAAGATTCTGATTTTGACTCAAATTTGGAAATTCGTCAACTTGTTTTTCTTCGTAAGCATTTTGTCCTACTTGGTCATTGATTTGATTTTGATCGTTTTCTTGCAGTTGCATTTTATACATAGTGCTCCTATTTTAGCCCAAAATAGCTAACTTTTTCTATAATGAATAAAACTTAAAATAAATTGATCTAAATCACCATCTAAAACCTCGCCACTTTGACTGGTTTCTACTTGAGTTCGGGTGTCTTTGATTAATTGATAAGGGTGGAGAACATAATTGCGAATTTGTGTCCCCCAACTAGCATTTTGATGTTGTCCTTTGGCACTTTGCAATTCGTTTTCAAATTTTTCTTCTTCAATTTTAGCTAATTTAGCTTTAAGCATTTTCATTGCTCGCTCACGATTTTGAATTTGACTGCGTTCTTCACGACATTTGACTGTTATTCCACTGGGAACGTGAGTGAGTTCTACTGCAGAATTAGTTTTATTAACTGATTGTCCACCAGCACCACCGGCTCTAGTAAAATTCCATTCCAAATCAACATCCTTGATTTCTATGTCGTTTTGCTGATCTAAAATAGGCAAGACTTCAACTAAGGCAAAAGAAGTTTGTCTTAAATTATCAGCATTAAACGGGCTTTGTCTTACTAAACGATGCGTACCCTGTTCCCCTTTTAAATAACCATAGGCATAATCTTCTTCAATTTCAAAAACTGCTTCTTTGATGCCAGCATCTTCACCTCTAATTTCTGAAACAAATCTATATTTCCAAGCTTTTCTTTCAAAATAACGTTGATACATGCGCTTAATCATCTCAGCCCAATCCATAGCTTCTGTGCCACCTTGGCCTGGGTGAATGGATAAGATTGCGTATGAACGATCATATTTACCACTTAAATATTGTTTTAATTCAGCGTCTTTAAAAAGCTTTTCTAAATTACGAGTAATTATTTGAATATCTTCAGACAATTCCAATTCTATGGCAGCTTGTAAATCATTGGCCAATTGTTCTATTTTTTCCAATGCTTTAACTTCTTTTTGCAAAGAAGATAACCACTGCATTTTTTGCTGAGCCGAGTCTTGTTGCCAAAAACCTGCCTGCTCACTTTCTTTTTCAATCGCTAAAATAGAAGCTTTTTTTTCTGCTAACTTAGAATCAAGTAATAATTTTTGACAATTGGCAATGAGAGTTTCGTGATCCATATATTTTATCTCTGGTCTATTCTAATCGAAGATTAGGTTTTGATCACTAGTTAGTTCAAAACTTCGACTTTGTTCTTGATAATTAACTGTGTAGGGAGTGCTCGCTAGACCAGCTTGTTTTTGTATAAAAATGTTTTTTTTAGATTCTAGAGAAAAAGAACTGTCTAAATTAATTTCTATTTGAGATTGGCCTTTAGCTAATACTGATGTTAAAAAACCAATTTCTTTAAATTGATTTCCTTCTTTGGTAGTAAAAGTTTTTTGATCAATAGAATTTATTTGTTTACCATCTATGAAAATGTTTATTAGTTTAGTGGTGGGATTGACATAGAGTCTCTGATAATTAACATAAGGAACTTGATTATTGTTTTGGAAATTAATAATAATTTTTTCTTGATTTTCCCCTATTTTAATTAATACTTCTCTATTAACTAAACGATTGGCTTTATTAATGCCCACGTTGCTTTCAACTAGAAAAAAATATAATTCTTGTTGATTGTACATTTTTCCAGTCAGATTTCTTCTTTGTAAAATGTTGTTAATTTCAGTGTCCCTGCTATAAATTTGTAAATCTTTTTCAACAACAAATTTTCTACTAAGAGCGAAAATTGCTTTGGGATTTTTTTGCATAACGTGAGTTAACTGCAATTTAAAAATATTAAAAAAATGATTGAGGAAATTGGCTTTTTCTTGAGAACCTGGGAAAAATTCATTGCGATCTGCTCTAGCAATCTGAGCAAAATTATCTTCATTGATATAAGTGTTGTAATCAGGCAAATATATTTCTCCAGTTATTTCCAGTAATTGTTCAACGGTATTTAAATTTAAAGCAATAACTCCCTGGTATTTTTCTTTTGTAACAGTTTCAAAAAAATAAAGAATTTGTTCTGCAGAATCTGCAAAATTTGGCCACCAGTTAGCATCTGGCAATCGCAAACCTTTACCGGAGCTTAGGTATTCGTTCAATCCTGGAGGAGCTTCAAGAAAACCACTGAATTGTCCATCGGGAACATAAATATCTTGAATTTCTAAGGGAGCTATTTGTCCATTTTGTGTTTTTAAAATAAAAAATGAACCTAAAAATCCCCCAGTTGCTCTAAGTTCGTCACTATTTTGAAGAATTACAATATAATTTTGATTGGTTTGCAATAATTTTTTGGCAATAATGAGAGAATCTTCAGTGATTGATTGAACTTCATTTAATTCCTTAATATCAATTTTATTTAATTTGTTATTTATTTTTTCTAAATGTTCAATAATTTTGTTAGCTAATTCCTGATCCACCAATTCATTGTTTATAACCTGTGTTAAGTAGGTCTGAGTATTTGTTATTAATTCCTGAATGGTAGAAATTTCCTGAATTGAAAATTCCCAAAATTTAATTAGTTCAATTTGTTTAAAAGTAATTAGATTAATTATTTTTGGTAAAAAAATCGCCGTCTTACTTGTCTTGGTAGCTCTCGTTAAATCCATTTCTTTTAAAGATTTGAAGACTAAGTAATTTTGTAAAATTCCAAAAACTAAAACAAAAGATGTGAGTGAAAGTAAAACGATTAGAATCAAACTTTTTTTCATCTTGATTGACTTAACTGTATATATAAATTAGCTAATTGTTCAAAACTATATTTTTTGGCTAAATGATAATTTAAATCAAGTAACTTTCGCTTATTTTGTATGCCACTATATTTATCAAACAAGGTTTGTGCTTGATCGGCATAAATGATGCTTTGTCTAAAAGGACTATCTAGTAAATAATCTTTTTTAAGTTCGTTATTAAAAGCACTTAGCACAATGTTTTTATTAATCATTGCTTCCAGAATAGATAAATAGCCACCTGCAAAACAAAATTCTGATTTGGTTAAATATTTTTTAACATCAACAAAACCAAGCACTGGACCATAGCGAAGACAATTTTTTTTCATGGGCCCATCACCGCAAAATTTAACAGAAAAAATTATTTTTTTCTTTAATAAAATATTTAAGAAATCCAAAAAAATTGGTAAACCAGTATCTTTTTCTAATCTTCCTACAAACAAAAAACTGTTTTTTTCTTTTTTTGTCAGATCAATTTGTGTCGTGGGAATTTTTACAGCGCCGTAGTTTAAATAATTATTTTTATTATGCAAATGATAGTATTTGTTGATGTAGTTACCAATACTGACGGTTTTATGAGAAAATTTTTGCGCTAATTGTTTATATAAAATATTTTTTAATGGAATGGGATAAATTTTTTCCCAACCATGAAAAGTAGTGATGACTTTTTTTCTTGGGAAAATAATTCTAAATGGCAAATAATAAATAAAAACATCGTGAATAAAAATAATATCTGCTTGTTTAATTAATTGAATACGTTTGGCTAGTTCCAACCAAATTTGCAATAATCCTATGAATTTTCTGAGTGGACGATTTTTAAATATTTCTTTTTTACTAAAAATTGTTAATTTAAAATTGGCTTTTTCTAAATAAGGTTTGATACCAGCAATATGTTTTTCCACTCCGCCAAGATTGGGTAAATATGATTCAGTAATGATTAAGGCCTTCATAGCAGTTTAATTATCTCTAGACTTGCAGTTAAATAAAAGCTATAGTCCTATCAAACATGCCAAGTCAGTTGACTGATTATAGAAAAATCTCTGTTGCTTTAATAGCAACAGTTTTTAATGAGAAAAATAACATCCATGATTTTTTAGAGAGCTATAAAAAGCAAAGCATTTTAGCTCAGGAATTTATTATCGTTGATGCTTGTTCAACTGATGGAACTGATTTGATAATTGAAGCTTTTAGCAAAAAAAATCCACAACTAAATATTCGTTTTTTCAGAAAAAAAACTAATCGTAGTCAAGCCAGAAACTTTGCAGTTACAAAAACTTCAGCTGATTATTTAGCTTTTACTGATGCTGGATGCATACTTGATTGGTTGTGGTTAGAGGAATTACTTAAAAAATTAATTTTATCAAGAAAAAAAGTCGTAGGTGGATTTTTCAGAGGAATTGTTCATTCTAAATTAGAAGAGGCGATTGTTCCCTATTTTTTACAATTGTCGAAAAATGTTAATGAGAAGAATTTTATTCCTACCACCCGCTCTTTGTTAATTGAAAAAAAACTTTGGCAAGACTTGGGAGGTCTTAATGAAAAATTAAAGCTAAGTGAAGATTATCAACTAATGCTGAGAATTAAACAGAAAAATATAGAGATGGCTTTTGCGAAAAAAGCGATTGTTTATTGGGAACCACCACATGATTTTTTATCGTTTATTAAAAAGATTGGTGCTTTTGCTAAAAGCGATGTTGAAGCGGGTATTATTCGACCAAAAGTTTTGTTAATTTTTGTGAGATATTTGTTTTTTTTAATTTTAATTTTGAATTTTAATTTAATTTATTTTTTAAGTCTTTTTTTGATTTATATAATTTGGAGTATTTATAAAAATAAACATAATTGTCCGGAATCTTGGTATTTATTACCAATTTTGCAAATTAGTTCTGACTTCACAGTGATGAAAGCTAGCTTACTAGCGATACCAAAATTTAACTCAAAAGCTTTTTAATTTTAGCAAGATTAGCTTGCGTAACTTCTTCTCCAGCTTCTATCGTGCCCTCATTTTTAATAAAACCAAAAAATGGATTTGAGTAAGTACTCTTTTCTTTAATATTAGGCTCCAGGACAATATCGGCATTTTGACAACTATATTTGGCTAAATGATAAAGCATGATGTGGCTGGTTTTTAACATAGCCTTGATGGGACTGATTTTAGTAGCTTTAATTGGAAAAATATTTTTATAGAGACTAACTGCGATTACCACATCTGCTCCCATTTGTTTAACTGTTTTAACTGGTACTGGAACGGCAGTGGCTCCATCAACTAATCTACATTTATCATATTTAACTGGCGCAAAAACGAAGGGTACTGAGGTACTGGCTCTAACAGCTTTGGCTAAATCACCATGTTTGATTTCAACTACTTTGCCGGTCAGCAAATCACTTGTAACTGCACAAAAAGGAATGGCTAAATTTTCTATTTTGGGTTTGCCAATGAGTTTTTCAAAAATTTCTATAACTTTTTGACCTTTAAATAAACCACCTTTAAGTCCTGGATCAGAAAAAGCATACATTAATTGTATTTTATTGATTTTTTCCCTAAAGATTTTTTCTACGAGATGAATGTCTTGCAAAGCACAATATGATCCTCCAATTAAAGCTCCGGCACTAGCTCCAGCAATATAATCGATTTTAATTCCGGCTTGCAGTAGAGCTTTGATTACTCCTATATGCGCCTGTCCTCGCCAGCCTCCGCTACCCAAAGCTAAGCCAAGTGTTTTCTTTTGTTTAAATGTTTTAGTCATAAGTTTGAAAAACTTTATTATGATATTTTTTTGCTAATTTCAAAGAAATAGGTAACAAGAAAAATATACTCCCAAAACCCATGATTAAAAAGGTGATTTTAATTGAATGGTCAGTATATTCATTGAGCAAAGAAAACAAAGCTAATACCATAATATAAGTCAAACTGATCATCATACTTAAACTAGAAATAGCAGTGGCTCTATTTTTAGAGCTATAACATTGATTACTAAGTCTACCTAAAACATTCCAACGCATAGAAGACATTAACATTACGAAGAAAATCATAATGATAACATTTGGAATTTGATAAAAATAACTAAGAGGTAAAAAGATACTTAATAAAATAGCAGGAAGTAAAAAAACAATTCTCATCTGTTCAAAAACTTTTTTTCTAATTAAAACATGCAAGATTTGCACTGCAAGTAAAGAAACAAAAGCTAAAATAAAACCCATGTTTTTTTCGCTAACTCCAAGATCGACTAGTGCAAAATTTTTAAAACTTAAAACAATCGGCCAAGTAAAAGTGCCAACTAGAATATAAAAAAGGGAAATGTCTCTTGCTTGTTTATTTTTGAATAATTCTTTAAAGCCCATTTTAGTTTGTAATAAATAATTTCTAAGAGTAAATTTTTCACTATCAATATCTGGCTCAATAAATTTTGAAGAAATAAAACCTGCTATAAGAAAAGAAATACCTGTGAGTATTGAGGGTAGATGATAGTATTTTTCAAACATGACTCCGCCCAGTAGAATGGCACAAAAAATACTGTAATTAAAAATTAAAGAATTTTTATTATTTACTTCACTAAAAGTATGTTCTTTGCCGTTTTGTTTCAAAGTATCAAAAACTAAAGCTTCTAAAGCTCCACTAAGTAAAGCATCTCCCAATCCAAATCCGAGTCCAGCAATTAAAAATAAATAAAAACTGTTGGCGTAGGCAAAAAGAAAATAAGCCATGGCGCTTACTAAAAAAGAAATGCTAATGCTTTTTTTTCTACCAATTAAATCAGCTAAAGCACCGGTTGGTAATTCCAAAACCAAAGCACTGGCTAAAATAATCATGTCGATGATGGCTACCTGAGTTAAACTAATGTATTTCAATTCCATTGAAACCCAGACTGGCACCATAAAGAACAAAGAACGAAATACACTGAGAATTCTCAAATAAAACAAATTATTGTTATATAAGTTTTGATTATGATCGATGGTTTTTGTTGGAAATTTAATAATTTTTCCAATATTTAGCATTCGATCATTCTATCTTAGAAAAAATATCTTTGAAACCACAAACAAAATCTGGCTCTGTGCAATCTAAACAATTTTGATGGCATGAATTTGTCAGGCGATTTTGAAAATTATTAATTAATTCTTTAACATCGGTATTAATATTGCCGATTGCATTAATGCCTTCACAGCAGGCATAAATTTGTTTATCTGACATTAAAGCAATCTGATAACAGCCTAAGTTTTTTGGGGGGAAAGTTTTTTTATTTTTTAATAATGTTGTAATTTCGTTTGAATTTAGAAAATTAAAATTTTTTACTTCTCCTAAAATATTAGAAACAGGATGATTATTAAGATAATTAATGGGTTTGCGTGGATGATAAGTAATCTCAACTGTTTTTCCTAAGTTTTTAAGAATTTCTTTTTCAAATTGAGGAATTGCTTGAAGATTTTCTTTGGTAACGATAGAGAAAATTTCTGTATGAAAACCAAGCTTAATAGCTTTTTTAAGTAATTTGATGCTTTTTGCGAAATTTCCAATTCCCCTATTAAGATCATGATAATCTTCTAAACCGTCTAGAGAAATAATTAAGTTGACCATGTTTGGTTCTTTAATTTCTTCTAAACGATCAATGGTGCCATTACTAATAATTTGAATAAAAATATCTTGGTCAATCAATTCGTTGATCAATTGTGGAAATTTTTTAATTAAAAAAACCTCGCCACCACAAAAAGTAATTGATTCCAATTTTTGAACTTTTTGATAACGTTCAATAAAATCAAGAATTTCCTGCTTGGATAATACACTTTTAGTTTTTTTGGTATAACAAATTTTGCAATTTAAATTACATTGCTCTATTGGATTAATATAAAGATGTTTAAGTTGGTTTATTTTCACGTTCAACTATTTTACACCTTCAAAAAGATATTTTAGAAAATTGTTGGTCCAAAAGTTATTAATAAAAATCCAGCCACAATTAAACGATAAATGCCAAAGCTGGTGAGTGTGTGTTTTTGCAAATAGGCAATAAACCATTTTAAAACAAAAAAGGCTGATACGAAGGCTGTGACGAAGCCGACGATTATCAAGAAAAATTCTTGAGCAGAAATTGGATTCTGACCAATGAGCTTTAAAGCATCATATCCTGCGGCAGCGCAGGTAGTAGGTAAGGCTAACAAAAAAGAATACTTGGCTGATTCAGAACGTTTTTGACCCAAAATCATCATGGTTAGAATCACGGCTCCGGCGCGAGAGACTCCCGGCAGAGTGGCAAAGGCTTGACCAATACCAATGAGTATGGCTTGTTGCCAAGTTAAATCAGCAATGTTTTTTTCTTTACTTGGATGTTTTTTATGCCATTGTTCATAGACGATAAAAATCAAACCGACAATCACAAAAGCGCTAATCATCAACCAATCGGTTTCAAAGAAAAAGTTTTTGATCACTGAATGTAACAAAAACCCAAGAATGGCAGTCGGAATGAAAGATAAAATAATGTTTTTATCCAACTTGCGATTTTGCCATAATTCTTTGCCGTATAAAAATAAAACAGCAAGGATGGCGCCAGCTTGAATAAATACTTCGAAAAATTTAAGAAAATTACTGGGTTCGATATTGAGCAATTTACCTGCGAAAATTAGATGAAAGGTGGAGGAGATAGGTAAAAATTCTGTTAGCCCCTCAACAATTCCCAATACAAATGCTTGCCAAATTTCCATAGTAGTCTGATTCTATCAAAGTAAGATACAAGGAAACAGTAGCGACTAGAAATACCTCTTGCCGGAATAAAGAAAAATTTATATATTTAACTCCATCTATATGTAGTATACTTTGGTTAAGGAATTTAAAGATGATAATTTTATTTACTCTTTTTTTATTTTTACTCTCTTTGATATTTGTTTTTCCAGCAAAAGCCGTTTGCCCCATCTGTACAGTGGCAGTGGCCGGCGGATTGGGAATTTCGCGTTGGATAGGCATAGATGATGCAGTAATGGGAATTTGGGTTGGTGGTCTGATTCTTTCCAGTGGTTTTTGGTTAGCTGATTGGGCAAGTAAAAAACCTTGGAAAATTCCTTATCCCAAAATACTTGCGGTGTTATTGATGATTATTTTTGTCCTGCCTCCACTTTATATGGCAAAAATGATTGGTTTAGCAAACAATACTTTGTGGGGAATTGATAAGATCATATTAGGCACAATTATTGGTTCCATTTTGTTTTTTGCTGGTGTTAAACTTGATCAATATTTACGCACTACTAATGAAGGCAAAGTTTATATTTATTATCAGAAAGTGATTGCTCCAGTATTTTTATTAACTATTGGGAGTTTCATTTTATTTTTAATTACTCTTTAGTTAACAAATTTTTTAAAGAAAGCTATAAATTATGAAAAAAAATCAATCGGCACAGTCAGACATTAATCAATTTATGAATAAAGTTAAAGCCATGGAAAAAGGTCATAAATTGGATCTTTCCTCTGACGAAGATTTATCTATTGCCATCATGAATCTTATTTCCATGGAGGAACATTTTTTCTTTACTTACAACAAGACTAAAGATGCCAAGTATTTAGATTTGCTTAATGAAATTAGAGAAATGCGTAAAAGTGCTCTTAAGCGTATTATCAAAGACTATGAAGGAGAAGTTTGGTGCATTAGTAAGCATCTCCTGGCTGCTTCTATGAGATTTATGGAAGTCGGAACTAAATCCTTAACTAAAGGTGATAAAAAAGATAGTGAAGAAATGTTTCAAAAAGCCTATCAATTGTATTCTTTGTTTTGGGGTTTGAATTTAAATTTAGTAGGAACTAAAGATTTGGCAGGGGTGAAACAGAATAAGGTAGCAAAGATTTCCTTTATTAGCGAGGAGAAGAAGCCAGCGGAAAAGGCTAGCGCAGGCGTGTTTGAGAAGTTGGGGGAGCTGGTGAAGAAGGCGGTGGATTGTTGTAGGGAATAAAAAATCAAGTTTTTAAAATTTATTTTTTTATTATTGTTTAATCTGGGCACCGTATTGGTTTTTTATTTTTTCTGCTAACTGTTGTTGTTTAATTGTTAAAGATTGTATTTCTTCTTCCTGATTTTTTTCTCTAGCTTGTTGAAGTTCTTTATTGACTTGTCCCAATGCAGACCACAATAAATTTAAATGAACCAATCCAGTAAGATAATCTTCTTTTTGATAATGATATTGTTTTTTACCACATTGATCGTAGTAAAAGTTTCCCCCAAAATCATGACATTCTATTCCTTTTTTCATTTTTTGTTCCTTTGTAATTTTTAATAATTTAGCTTAAATTTTAACTCCTTCGGCTCTTAATAGTTTTAGTTTTTTTTCTTTAGCAATCGAGTTATTTTCTCCAAAATAACCACCAACTTCACCATTACTTTTAATTACTCGATGGCAAGGAATATTTTTTGGATCAGGATTTTTCTTTAGAGCTTGACCGATAGCTTGGTAAGCTTTTATTCCCAAACTATTGGCAATCTGTTTATATGTTCTAGTTTGTCCTGGCGGAATTGCACTAACAATTTGATAAACTTTATTTTGGAAATTAGTTGTCATGACTTTTGTTTTTAGTAGCAGATTTCTTGCATCTGGCGGAGAGCATGGGAGGAAGTTGGAGCTTTTTATCTATTAACACTATATTTTTAGTTGACTGACTTTTTTCTTTGATGAAAAACGAAACATTATTTCTTCATTTATTCTGTCATCTAATCCTAGAGTACCATCTCTTGTTGTTCTACAAAAATCCAATTTTGAACCATCAATATTATTGTTTTTGAGCAAAAAGATCCCCTCTCCGTTAGAAGTGTCAAGTGGTTTCATCCCTACATAAAGCCACTCTTTTGCCGGCTGATCATCATATTGCAATCTATATTGGGGACCAACTTCTGCTGGACAAAGTTCAAGGCCGAGCTCTCTAGCTTTCTCAAAAATTTCTTCGATAGTTGGCTCAGTTGAAAATCCTAAATCCCTGATTCTTATTTTTACAAACTGTACTGTTTCAGTAGTTGGTTGGTTTTCATTGGGTTCAAAAACTTTTTTGAAAATTGTTTGAAAAATATTTAATTTAATCTTTAGGTGAGATGTAAAGTCAGGATTTTCCATTACCTCTTTTGCGCGATAATCAATATAAATTTCTTTGTCTTCCATTGCTTTTAGCAATTCTTCTGGGTTTTTATCGCCAATAACGATGCTCCCTGTTTTAAGGTTTTCTTTTTCTAGAGCCTTAGGGGCTTCTTTTTTTAAAGAATTAGATTCTATTGTTTTTTCATTGTCTTCAAGCATGGTTTAATTATACAAGTAAATTCTAGACGTGTAAAATAAAGCGTTTTGCGGAGCAGGTGGGTCTGGAACCCTACGTCTTTATAATACCATCACCTGCTAGAGGTGATTATACTGAAAATGAGACAAATGAGACAGTATAAAAAGAGAGCGTCTTGTTTTTGAAATTATCTTTCTTGACTAAATAGTATAGAATTAAGTGATGCAAAAAGAAATTACCGTAGAAGAGTATAAAAAAACATTCAATCAAGTTATTGGCTTACCAATAATAGATATATTCAAAGCAGCTGGTACAGAACTATATTTTATTTTACAAGATAAGAGTGGTAAAAAACTAACAATTACTATAGATGGTGTTTGGAATTATGATAGTGATGATTATTTGTTTATGACTGAATTTAAAAATGATGATGAAACGGCTTTGCAGCTATATAAAAGAACCGAAACCTTTGTTGAGCAAAAATTAAAAAATAAAATTAAAGAAATTACTGAATTTAAATTTAGTACCACAGCTAAAACAGTGTCAATTGTGTTTAATGATCAAAGTGTTATAAATGTTTTACCCAATAGGTTTGGACTTATTTCCATTTCTAATAATAAGAAAAAAGAAATAACTTTAGCTAAACAAACAGATAATTGCCAAATAGCCTTTTTTTACGAAATTGATTAATATATTTCTTAAAAACGTAAAAGAGGGCAGATTTCTCTGCCCTCAGTTTGAATTTATTATCGATTGTTACGATGATATGGATTGTAGCCGCTGCGGCCTTTCCATTCCCCGGCGAGACGTTTAATCTCGTCGTAGGACATGTAATCCGATAATAAATTGTTGTTATGCATGTATTTGCTGAACTCTTGACGCTCCGCTTCGGAGAGCCCCGCAGCTTGACATGCATTGCGGAATTTTTCCTGCGCTGATTCACGATTCTCTTTCCGATCCCAACTCACAATTACACCTCCATAAAACAGAATTTTGAGATTTGCTGAATCAACAGCAACCGATAATATACACCTATATATATATATACTTTAGTCAAGTAACAAAGCGAATAGGACCTATATATTTAGTCAAAATAACTATTTATTTGAGATGAAATAGAAAGGAAAAACACAAATTGCATCGTTATAGTTTGAATCCTAGGATGCGGGACATCGTGAACGATGTTAGAACAATTATACAAAATACTCCAGGCTATATCCATATTCCGGATCTACAGCCACAAGCAAATCTTTGCTTCACAGGCTAAGAAAACACATTATGGGACTGTCAGAAATAAACTTTTTTCATTGCACTAATCCACTGAGGTGTGGCAAGTATATTTGAGCCCTTGATAATATGGGTCACCTTTGTAGCAGTCTTTACCGCACTCATAGTCGTAGTTGCCACTATAAGCCACCTCGTACTCATCAGCCATCTCTTCCGCCCACTCACGGCACTCGTCAACTGATCCAATTGGTTCGGACTCTACCCATTCACTAAGAATATCAATACTAGGGTAAAAATACCCCACATATCTGTATGGATATTTTATAAACCTGCTGTAGAGGAAGTAACCCAAAACAACAAATACAATGATGGTAAAAATTGATTTCATGTCAGGTTAAGTATAACCTTTTTCATCGAAAAATTGTATAATTAAGTTGAGTTATGTCGAAGAAAAACACCACTCTACCAAAACTTTTAACTATCCGCCAAGCAGCTGAGGTTTTGAACGTTCATGTCGAAACCTTGAGGCGGTGGGACAAGGCAGGGAAACTCAAGTCAATACGAGTAAATGAGCGCGGCGATAGACGGTATAAGCCAGAAGAGATAGAAAAGATCTTGAACCCCAAACCTTGACACGAATTTTATGACAGATGAAATGCAACCCCTAGCGGCAGATGCCAAAAGACAAGCCACCGATATCTTTCAAGGGTATGTATACCAAGCATGGGAAAGCTTGCATGCATGGATTAATCTAGAAGATGGCGAAATTTTATACCTGGAAGGGGCAGAAGACATTGATTTGCTGTCCACCTCCTCGTCGACAACTACTCAGGTAAAACATTTATCAAAAAACATTACATTAAGGTCAGCAGAAGTTATTAAAGCGATTATTGACTATTGGACATTAAAGAAAAACGACCAAAGGCATGTAATATTTCGATTTTTCACCACTGCCGCAAGAGGGCAAGAACAAGGCAACCCATTTAGTGGTCAAAGGGGGTTGGACTATTGGGAGCACTGCAAGAATAGCAACCAAGTAAAGCCACTGAGAAAGTTCTTGAAGCAGATTGATGGCTTCCCTACTGATCTGGTTGAATATCTAAAAACTGCAACCGATCAAGAAATACTAGATAATTTAGTACTTCCAATTAGCTGGTTAACAGAAAGAGATAGCTTGTCTGCTCTCCGAAAATCTATAGAAGACTTACTTATTGTGCATGGAGATAAACATAGTCTAAAGGCAGATGAATCAAAAAAGACAGCACCTTTACTTTTTGATACTGTTTTGAAAACAGTGTGCAAAAAAGAAATTAAAGAACGAAGTTTGAGCAAAGCAGATTTCATTAGAGAGTTTGAAGCTCTTACCACCACACCGGTGTCCAAAGGAGAGTTGGAATTGTTAAGAAATGCAGCTTCTCAATTAACAGCTATTGTTCTCAGTCAAGGTAATTTAATCCCTCCAAACCCAGGTGGAAACACGATTGATACTAAGATTTCCGCTCCTCATATTCCAGACAGAAAATTGTTTGTTACTAGAAAGTCGTTAAAACAAACAATTCTCGGAAGACTAAAAACTTTGGACGTCCTCGCAATAACTGGTTCTAGTGGCATGGGAAAATCAATCCTGTCTTTACAAGCAGTTGAGGCCGAACGAAATAACTGGGAACGGATTAGTTTTCGAGGCATAAAAAGCGAATATATCAAGGCCATCATAAATGGGCTTTGTAATACTGACGCGCACGCTCCCCAAAATATTATTTTGGATGATATTAATTTTGGCCAAGATTACGCTATTTATGCCGATACTTTTGAACAGTTTGTTCTTTATTTGAGATCCCATGGCAAAAAGATTATCGTTACCTCTCAAAAAAAGATACCCTCTTCTTTGGCTTCAAGGTTGGGATTAAACACTAATAACGAACTCCATATTCCAGTATTTACCACTGAAGAAATCAAGGAACTACTTCAACTTAATGATTGTCCTCAATCGGAACTAAATCTATGGATTAAAGATCTAGAGTTTACTACAAAGTCCCATCCTCAACTTGTTCACGCGCGCATTCGCAGATTAAAAGAAGAAGGATGGGACAAGTCAAAAATAATTTTTAAGACTGAAGAGCTAAGCGCTGTCAAACGAGAAACGGTAAGTAATCTAGATCAAGAATTACCTTCACCAGAAGCACGAGACTTGTTACTAAGACTGAGTGTTCTTTCGGGATCTTTTAAACAAAAAAATGCAATTGCTCTAGCCGCCTATCCAACATCAATTAAAACCCCAGCAATATTTTTTAACCAATTAGTTGGACCATACGTGGAGCAAATTACAGAAGAATATTTTAGTTTAAGCCCTTTACTAGATAACTCCTCCCAAGGGAATTTCTCTGAACAAGAGATTAAAAATCTTCATGCTTTAGCTGGAGAGTCATATTTATCAAAAACATTGGTTCCGAGAGATTTATCAAACATATTTCTTCATGGGTTGGCTAGTGGCTCTGGTCGGATCTTATCCTTCGCTTTTGCTGCCTTCCAGTCGATAGACAACAAACACAAGGCTTTAATTTATCCATACCTTGAATGGCTAACAGTTGTGCATATCGGGACGAATAAGCCTGCTATTAGTCAGGACGAAATCCTCAACTTAATGTTTAGATTTATTCAATTTACCATTGCTGTAGAAACTAAAGACATGAAGTCGGCATTAGCAGTTGCAGATGCATGGTTTAACGATGCCAAAAACTTTACTGCAAAAGGACCTTTCCAAAAGCAGAAAGAGGCAAAATTCTTCCCATTCATGTTTTTCCTAAGTGTATTCAGGTACGAATCACTAAATATCCCCATAGAGAAATGTGTTGAGTGGATATTGGCGGCATATGACTTTCTGGATAAGAATCCAGAAATCAACTCTATCTTTAAGCAACCTTGGGGTGACCCAAAAACTTCGTGGGCTGAAATAATTCCCGAAGTAGCTATTACTAAACGAATCAACTCATCAAATATTGAAGGGTTAATGTCAGCGCTCGACAAATTCCCTGATAGCCAAAAACTTATTGATGCTATCAATACTGATTCAATGCTCTCAAAAAGGGTTGTTGATAATGTTTGGTTGGATCAGATAGATAAAGATAAGCCAGATTGGGAAGAAGCACTTATTGCACTAGAAAAAATACAGGTCTTTTTCGCTAAGAAGAAGGCTCTGAGTGTCTCGGCTCTAGCTGTTCGTGCAATTGCAATTATTAAGAACGAGTACACCAATGACAAAGCAGGAGCAGAACAAGCTATTTCTGCTGGAAAAAAAGAATTAGGAGAGCTGCCGGAATTAATTAATTACCACGCCAAAATGGCTTTCATTAATAAAGATTTTTCTCTTGCATTGAAAAGATGGAAAGAGGTGCTGCCAAAGCTAGCAAAGAAGAACTACTTAACGGCAGCTTTTGCCTATCGCGATGCTGCTGTTGCATTTGCAAATTTAAACGACTGGAAAACTGCTTCGACTCATTTTCTTGAAGCCTCAGAACTCGCCAAAAGACAAAATGAAAAATTATACGCAACTCAATGTTTAGCTGATTACGGCTTTTCCTTATGGAAGCTCGGCAAATACGAAAAATGCATTGATATTTTTGTCCATGTAATAGAAACCTTACCCAAACTACCCAGTCCAAAAACCAATCTTAGGTCGCTTGGCTTGTTAAAAATGACATCCAATACACTAATTTATTTCCAGAAAAATATAAACCCAGAATATCGAAGTGTAGGCTTAGACTATGTTGAACCTGTTGCTGGCTCACATAGCCCGACAGATTTCAGCGAGAAACTTAGAGAACTACCCATTACACCCCCAGAGACTTTATTGAGTTTCCTTGCGGAAGTTGAGGTTGAGCTTCAAGTAAAAAATAACGCTTTCAACAAGTTAATGAATATATTCGACACTTTGCCAATACTTTTTCAAGCTGAAACCAAAAAGGTTGAAATTGTTCGCTCTTTAAAGAGCGGTAATTTAGATAAATTGGTCGAAGACATTATTTACTTTTTTACTCTAACACAAGTAAGTATCGGAATTGAAAATCGGCATATAGCAATGAGGAAAATAAGCTCCCAAGACATTCAAGAAGCACTGAAGACGCATGGGGCTACAATTGCTCACACATTGGCATTTACCCTTCTTTCATTTTTAACATCACATACTTTTGAGGAAGTACCCTGGAGTAAATGGGAAGCATCAGGAAAGAAGCTTGGCTTAGATAAATACAAAGAATGGGTCGATTTTGTCCAAGAAGCTCCTACTATGACCACAGAAAAAGCTCGACATCTTATTCAAGATGGAACGGCAGACGTGGCACTCAGAGCAGTTGCGGCAATACACATATTAACCCAAGACGATGATAGGAAATACTCATTGTATGCTAGCGCTTTACTAACATCGTCATTAAAGGATTTTTCTATTTTTTGCTGGACACTTGATGATTATCTTGTGGACCTCCTAATTAAAAGATGGACAAACTTGGCAGGGCATTTATTTGCGACATGGCATGACCAAGAATCAAAAGATGTTTTGGATGCTTGTAAAGATTCGACTGTTGAAGGAATAAAGAAAGCGGCACAAATTACGCTTGCTGCTAGTGAGATTACTTCCCTTAATATCGATTCAGTTAAGGAAAAACTAATAGACATTATCAAAAACTGAATACGGTTTGCCACCGTGGCCGTTTTTGTGGGGCGTTTGCTGCCTGGTTGGAGAAGTTATACCTAATGTGGCCGTCAAACCGTTTCTTAGGGACATTGTGAAGAACGGAAAACCAAACGTTTTAACAGCTTAACCTGCATTTCGATAAACACCAAGAGCTTGAGAGCAATAAAGCGATGTAGCTTTTTCATAAAATTATCTGGTAGTGGCTCTACTCACCGGTCCATTCAACTCATTGGAGAAATTAATCAGCTGACCACCATTAGTAAAGGCAATACTTAAGCTTGGTTGTTCAGTCGACTCATAAACCTTAATACAAGGAACACCGTTGCCGTTATAGTACAAACCCTCAACGTCCTTATTTAAGTCCTCACTACAAGTTTCAAGCGGTGGATTATGTTGGACTTTTTGCGCTTCACCTCTCCAAATGAAGAAATAATTTACCCTACCGTTATCACCATCCTTCTTACCAGTCTCCAGCGTCAATCTGCTCAGATCAATGTTGCCAATAGATGAGGATTGTTTGGCAATAAAGCTTCTGACAATTTGTTCGACTTCCTCCTGAGAATAATTGGCGGAGTAATCATATTCTTTGCCTTCACTAAACCAACGACTGCCATCGATTTTATATCCCCAAGTCCCGGGAGTTTCTTCTACCCGTAAGACATTATTAGTCTCGGGATCGACAATGAAGTAAGTTAAGCCGACAGTATAGGTTTCACCCTTTGCTGGGATAAATTGGTCTTCTTCCAGACTATAAAAAGCGTTACTACATTCATATTCCACTTCAACAGTCGGCATTTCCAGGAAGTCACGAATGGCGGCTATTGATTTTTCTCGCTCTTCAACTGGCCGCGCGGTCAAAGAACATAGCTTTTCTCTTAACTCCTTGGTGGCTTGAGCGGTGTGATCCCGATATTTGGGGTCGGTACTGAGCTTTTCTGTAATCTCTTTGATTTCCCGGATCTTTTGACCTTCAAACTGTTGCGTCCGAAATGACTGGTATTTTGAGCGTACGACATTAAGACCGAAGACAGCCACTGTCAGAAGTAAAGCTGTGATGATTAAACCTTTTATGATTTTCATATAAATCTCCTTTCAGAGTGATGGGATGTTAGCTTGGGTGGTCCCAAAATGTCAAATTCAAATTATTTCTCTCACCTGGCTAAATATAGCATAAATGATGACAAGGAGTCCGTGTTGAATGTGACTGAGAGTCACTACCCTAAAGACATGGGTAAACCAATATCACACCAACACATTCTCAAAAAGTTTGGAGCTAAACTGCAGAGAACCAGGAAAAGCAAAGGGGTTACTCAGGAAGAACTAGCATTCAAGATGTCCATAGATAGGACGTATATCGGCATGATTGAGCGCGGTGAACGCAACCCTACTATCCGCACACTATACAAAATTGCCAAAGCTTTGAAAGTTGATTCTTCAGAACTGTTACCGTTTTGATCTGGAAATTAAACTTCAATATCATTCTTTTTACATTTTTTCATAAATAAGATCCCGAATAATATCAGCCTTGCTAATGCCATCAATTCGAGACATCTCATTCAAAAATTCATCCATTGAGTCACTAATCATTAAATTAAATCTATTAGAAAGCTTCTTTTTAGTAGCAAATTTTAAAAAGTCCTGAATAGTGTTTTTTAAATTATCCTGCTTGGTTAAATCATATCGTCTTATTTTCAACAATCTGTTCGATGATGCAAGGTATAGGCCTCTATATTTATTCTGGGTAAGATAAAGAACTGGTAAACTATGTTGTAGAGCCATGCATAAATAATAGCCACCTCCAGTTGTTGAACGCGTTCCTTCAAAAACTACACAATCACATTGCAACATCTTTCTGAAGAATTGTTTTGCCCTCATTTCACTTTTTTCTTTAGGCATACTTTCAATTTCCTCGGTTTTAGGAATAGGTTGTTGAGAAAAAACCTCATTTCCTTCGAGTTCTAAAGTATGGACAATTTTTGTATAGGCAAACCGCAAATCTTTGTCTGCAGCATTGCTAGCTAAAAAAAAGATTTTCATAGTTAAATTTGTGTTATATAATGTATAACATTACATAATTAGCTTCTTTTCATTTAACCACTATAGTATACCTCAATTTTTGTTACCTAAACAAAACAGAGGGGAAAGAATCAATTTATGCATATCAACTTGGCTTCAGAAGCTCGTAAAGTTATTGAAGAACGTTGCCATAATGGAGAAGGTTCAATTATCTTCCGAGAGGTCTTTAAAAAAGAGGATTTCAGAAGTTCTATCCAGTTTCTTCATGAAACCGAAATTCTTCCTGATTCAACTATTGGTTACCACAAACATGAAGGAAATGAAGAAATTTACTACATTATCTCAGGGAAAGGATTAATGACAGTTGATGGCCATGAAAAAGAAATTGGTCCAGGAGATGCTGTTATTACTCATAGTGGAAGTAGTCACGGTCTAAAAAATATGGGATCTACTAATTTAAAAATTCTTGTATTTGAGGCAATTTACTGAAAAATCTAAAATGCTGAAAACACATAATAATCACAT
Organism: uncultured Pseudomonadales bacterium; assembly: GCA_964495475.1. Classification (GTDB taxonomy): domain Bacteria; phylum Patescibacteriota; class Microgenomatia; order UBA1400; family PJMF01; genus UBA1364. Next base: position 11,738 of record CAZBVY010000001.1, on the reverse strand, counting down.
CCACCTAAAAAGAAACATTTCTATAGACTACAAAGTTCATTTTACGAAAGATGTCTTCGATTGCTCACCTAATAATCAACTAAGTCAACTGTGCCAAGACAAAAAAGCCCTCGTGATAATAGATCACAACGTAGAATCATTGTACGGTCCAGAGATAACAAAATTTTTTTCCAGTCAAAATATCGATTACAAAATAATCACTAATAATGCTAACGAAAATCAAAAGGACATCTCATCGGCTATTAAGATTTGTAAAGTTGCCCAAAATTTTGGAATAAAAAGAGATTCTTTTTTCATAGCAATAGGTGGTGGAATCACGATGGATATTGTTGGATTGGCAGCCGCCCTTTATAGACGCAAAATTTCCTACATTCGTATTCCTACTACTCTTGTTGGATTAATAGATGCTGGAGTTGGTATAAAAGTAGGAGTAAATTTGGATGAATCCAAAAATCTGCTTGGACACTATTATGCTCCTCATTCTGTATTCGTAGATCAGTCCTTTTTAACAACCTTGACTTTAACAGAAATTAGATGTGGTTTGTATGAAATGATTAAAATGGCTATAGTTCGAAGCGATCTCCTTTTTTCATTAATTGAAGAAAGTTACTTGGATTATTTGCGGAAAAATTTTGGAGAACAAACTCAGCAAATTAATTACCTTTCCGCTCAATTAATGATGGAAGAACTGGAACCCAACTTGCACGAACATATTTTAGAAAGGCTTGTGGATTTCGGACATACTTTTAGTCCATACATCGAGACTTCAAATAATTACTCTATCTTACATGGAGAAGCTGTGGGACTAGACATCTTAATTTCAACTCATATTGCTTTTCAAAGAAAAATATTAAAAGAAACTGATTTTGATCGAATCATTAATCTTGCTAAAGCAATAGGATTTTCTAATAAACCTCTTATAGAACATCAAAGTTTATTTAACTCTCTTGATGATATAAGAAAACACCGTGCAGGAAATTTAAATTTAGTTCTTCCTATCAGCACAGGATCTGCCTTATTTACCAATAAGTGCTCTGAAAGCGAAATAAAGAAAGCATTAGATTTTCTGAGCCTGGAGAAATTTATATGAAAAAGGAAGTTATAGCTATTGATATTGGGGGCACACATTTTCGCTCTTGTTTATTCAAAAGTCCAGAAGGAATTGTGAGCGAACCGAAGAGAGAGAAAACGCCCAGCTTTCTTTTATATCCAGAGTTAACCATCGAAGAGCTTCAAAATAAACTCATCAAAAAAATGGTTGAGGTTATACGTTTTTATCTAAGTAAAGATTCTTCAATTTCACAAGTTGGGATTTCTTTTCCTGCACCGATGACCGCAGATGGAATTGTACACCAGGCTTGCACAGTATGGGGAGAAAGAGGCTTTAATTTCCCACTTCTCGAAAAACTAACGGAAGAATGCCCTTCGTTAAGTATTACAGTAGCCAACGATATAACGGCTGCTATTGAACGGTATGCACAAATGGAAGAATATGCACATCATGATTTTTTAGGGGCAATTACTGTTAGTTCTGGAATTGGTAGCAAAATTTACGATGTGAAAAGTAGTAAAGTTTTGTTAGATAGAAGAGGATTGGGTGGGGAAATGGGACATATTAGAGTAGATTTTTCTGAAGATGCTTTGTTGTGTGATTGCGGAGGAAAAGGGCATGTGGGAGCAATTTGTTCTGGACGAGGAATTCAACGATTGGCACAAAAAAAAGCTAGTGTCCATCCAAATTACCAGAACTCTTATCTATCGAAATTAGTTAAAAATCCAGAAGAAATTACCACTTATCATATAATTGAAGCTCTCCAACAGGATGACCCCTTCACAACTGAAATCTTAGACGAAACAACATTTATTCTCACAGGATGTATTTCTCAGCTAGCAGCGACCATTGGAGTAGACAAATGGGTTTTTATTGGCGGATTTGCTCTCAACTGTGGTCAAAAATATTTGGATTCATTACGCAGAAGTATCACTAAACATGATTTTTATCAAAGGCCTAGGGGGGAAATTCCTAACATGGTTTCATTGGGTATAAATGATGACAATGATTGTTTAATAGGTATTGGACTTCTTGCTGAAAGGAATAATTGAATAACAAAAATTCGTCAATTTATATTCTTGGTTCTACTGGTGATTTAGGGATGGCTCTATCACTTAATCTTTCATCCATTTCCCCAGTATCTGTGTTGCGAAAAGGATCAAAAAGAAAATTTTTTTATAGATCCGGTGATATACCTAGGCAATTACTAGAAGTAGATACCTACTTTGATACGGATTTTTTAAAGAACATTGTTAAAAACGCAGATATCATCCTAAATATGGCCGGGATGGTAAGTTTGAATTACAGTCCAGAAGCAGCTTCTAGCGTATTCCTATTAAATTCTTTTTTTCCTGGTTTACTAACTCACCTGAGTAAAAATAAGCAATTAACATTTGTTTTTGCTTCTACCCAAAGGATAGACAATATCAAAAACAAACAACAAAGAGAATGGATTGAAAAACTTGTGTCCCTTTTTGATGCTAGTAAAGAAAATTTACTCGAAGAAAATTTTTTTGAGAACAAAGCTCTACAAATTATTCAAAAATTTCTTAAAAAAAATCCTCTGCCACTTAAGTCGAATGTGTATGAGCTATCTAAAGCAGTTGGAGAAACACTTGTAGCCAGGCACCCATCAACAAAAATTTTAAGAATATCAAGTTGTTACGGACCTACTTGTTCAACCAGGAGAACAATTGGCAGACTGGCTTTATCAGCGTTCTTACATCAATCAAGAAGTGAATCCGCAGAAACTAGAGATTATCTGTATATTGATGATTTTGTTTCTGTTATCAGGAGCATCGTAGAAAAACCCACCACAATTCCTTTTATAGAATATCTGGTCAGCGGGCACTCTGTTTCAAAAGAGGATATAATAAACGGAATTACTTGTTACCTTCCTGAGGCTTCTCAATTTCTATCTACAATTATGAAAAATAGTCCCGAATCCTTCAATGCGTCAAATAGCTGGGTAAAAAAAATTCTAGCAGCAGAACCCACAACTCCTATCGAAGGAATTGGGCCAACAATTGCTTTTATGCAAGCAAATTATTTTGGGAGTGAAGATATCGCAGCTATTAGAAAAATGTTTGCTGTTTATGACTCACTTAAACAAAGGGTTGACGAAGTAGGTACAAGTATTCAAAAAATTAACCACATAAAAGAAACTTTTTTTCAAAAAAGAGCGTCGGAATGGATCCCTCATCCTTCATTTTACAGACCTACAGGATTAGTTTTGGGATACCCTTTTCCGGCTAGGTTTAGAAAAGAAATTAGTAAATTTAGGACTCAACTTATTTCAGAGCTTAAGGAAGCTAATCCAAACCTGGAATATTGGTTACCACCTCTTGAGGATCTTCATACCACAATAGTTTCTTACTCTCACTATAGTGAGGTTGGGTTAGACGTAATTCCATTGCCGGAAACACAATTTACGAATGCAAAACAGATTGTCAATCAATATTCTCCACTTGAAATGATCTATGAGGGAATTATTCTTTTAGAAGATGGTTCAATTCTAATTAAAGGATATCCATGTGGCGATCAGCTTGATGCCCTCAGAACAGAACTAAGAGAAGGAATTGATAATATAACTCAAAAAGCTCAAACTTTAGCTCATATCAAAATAGGTCAAATTTTGAGCGGAGTAACTTTTAATAGTGTTGAAAAAATTAACTCCACTTATGGATTTGTACATTTGGGTCATCTGAGTTTTAGGTTCGTCACTGCTCCAAATCATAATAAATTTTTCTTTTCAAGAAGATAGAACTTCTGAGGAAGAATAAATTTGCTACTAGTTGTGTTTTCCTGAAGTTAGTCAGTTAGAGAAGCCAATAAATTATTGTTTCCGTGTTTTCACTATTTTAGCTATTTTCACTTGACAGCAAAGTAATCAGTAAGTGAAACAAATTTCCATAAAAATCCCCTTATAACCACAAACTTTCTAGCTCTGGTCGTGTGTTTTGCCTAGACTTTTAGTCAGCAGAACATATTATGACCAGAAAATTTGATTCTACTTCCAACGATTCCCATTTTTTAAGCTATGACATTGGTTTAGTAGCGGCGCTGACCACGCTTCATTTTGAGTTGCTCTCTCTGGATAGAACTAACTCTAGAAAAATAGGTTTCATATTTCCCCAAACTCCTGAGCTGGAACAAGCCACTCAGGAGTATTTTGCTGGTCGGTTATCAGTTGATGCCCGCTCGTTCTTTGAAAACATCAAGATGCTTAAAAACAGAATTTTCTCATCAGCAGTATGAAAATCAGCGAAGCCCAACTTACCACCTTCAAAGCTTTGTACAAACAGCACTTTGGTGAGGAGTTGAGCCAAGAAGATGTTTTAGAAAAAGCTCTTAAATTGGTCCGGATGATGCAGCTTATTTACAAACCCATCACCAAAGAGCAATACCAGCAAGTTATTAAACGCCAGCAACAAATATTCAACTTATGAAAGACAGAACCTTTAACATCAAAGACGAATCTAGCGACAAAGCCTATTTTTCCATTGTCCCAAACTACATCATTAATCACTCCAGTTTAGAGGAGCGCGGTTTTTACTTAACCCTTAAGCGTATCGCTGGTGAACACGGCACTGTCTACTACTCAGCCAGAGAGTTGGGCGCTAAGTGTGGGATTAGCAAAAATACTGTCTATCGACTATTGCGGTCCCTACTTAAAAGAGGTTGGATAAAAGAATCCGGCACTATCCCCGCTAAAACCAAACCTCGCATGACCTACTCAATTGTCGATTTATGGCAACTCAATACCGACTTTTATCGCTCACAAAAGATTGTCCCAAAGCAGAGACAATCTCAATCAAATAGACAGATAGTTGCAGCAGAGGGACAAACATCGTCCCAAATGAGGGACACAAAAGAAGAACCAGGTAAAGAAGAAAATATTTCCACTCAAAAAAGTAAAAATAAATCTAGAAGCATTAAATGCCCTAATCCTCATGGACATCATCACTGTATTGAAAACATTCACTCAGTCGAAGTGGAATTTGGTAAAAAGTTTGTCAATTTTCCTAAACAAATCAATGCTATGCACAAAATGTATAAAGCAGGTTTTAGCGATGAGCAAATTAATCACTGCTTAAATGCTATGGACAAGGATCCCTTTTGGAGCGAGCAGGGCTGGGACTTGATGAATGTGACTAACACTCTCAGCAAAGGAGGAAAGAAATATGGCGTTTAAAAAAGACCAACCAACTGACAAACAACCAAAAATGATCCCTGAGGTGTTAATAGACAATCAGGAATTAGCTCTAAGACGAAGAGCTTGGAGTCAGTATTACAGTAAAGTCAGAAGGTCCACTGCTTGCAGGCGATTCTTCAAGATGAAAGTTGCTTTTAAGACGGGCAACATGAAACTCTTTTGGACATTACATCAACAAAACCACCAAGCCTTAATCGAGGACAGAACTATGACCACTCCACCTTTCCCGGATCCGGATATCGAAATGGTCTATGGCCGCTTAGGCAGAAAGGAAAGCTATGAATGACATCATAACAGCCAAGTTGTCAGGAGAGACTGAGCAGCAGTACACCGCTTTCCTGTTGTACTGCGAAGTGGGAAGCCTGCGGAAACTTTTTGATACTTGGGACAAGTTAGGGCAGGCTTCGGGCGAAGTGAGGGCGGATTTTATGAATAAACTTGGGAACAGGCCTAGCCACGCTACTATTGAGCGCTGGAGTAAAAAACACCAGTGGGTCAAGCGAGCCGATGCCAGACTCTCAGAAGAAATGCAGGACCTGGATGAAAAGCTCAGAAAAATCAAACAACGTCGAGCCTACCTTATTTCCGAGATCTTTTGGGAGAAACTCAAGCGAGTTCAAAAGCAAATGAAGTCAGGCGAGCTGGCAACAGTTCAAGAGGTTAAAACTCTCTGGGAGATGATGCGGATTGAGTTTGGTGAAACCACCAGTAAACACGAGTTTGTAAACGGAATTAACGAAGCTGAGCAAAAACCACCGACTCCGGAGGAAGAAGAATTGGGAATGGCTATTGATCAGGCTGTAAAAGATTACTATGACAAGTTACGGCAGAAAAAAGCTGAAGTAAAAAATGATGACTAAAGTACATCTTTTAATCTAGCTATTACTAAGCGCTTGCGCTACTATGTAGCTAAAAAAACAGAACATGACCATACCAAAAAATAAGAAAAGTCTGCGCTATGTGCTCTATGCTCGTAAGTCTTCAGATAGTGAAGATCGGCAGGTGCAATCAATTGAGAGCCAAGTTACTAAACTTAAAGAACTGGCAAAAGATCAAAATCTTCGGATTGTCAAAACCTTTACCGAAGCCAAATCGGCCAAAAAACCAGGCAATCGAGTTGTATTTGAAGAAATGATGGCGACTGTTGAGAACGGTGAGGCAGATGGGATCCTTTGCTGGCAGATTAACCGTCTCTCCAGAAATCCAGTTGATAGTGGAAAATTGAGTTGGATGCTCCAACAAAATGTGCTCAAGTCAATACAAACCTATGACCGAGAATACTTGCCAGGAGATAATGTCATCATTTTCAGCGTGGAAGCTGCTAGCTCGAATCAGTACATCCTGGACTTAAGTAAAAATGTAAAACGAGGCTTAGAAACCAAGCTTAACAAAAGGGCTGGTTGCCCAATCTCGCTCCTGCAGGTTATCTCAACGAGAAGGTAGAAAATACTATTGTTAAGGATACGGAGCGGTTTAACTTAATCACCAAAATGTGGGAATTAATGCTGACTGGCGCTTATACTCCTCCTCAAATTCTCAAAATTGCCAATGAGGATTGGGGCTACTTAACCAGAAAAACCAAGAGACTTGGTGGCAAACCTTTATCCAGAAGCGGTATTTACCGAATCTTTACTAATATTTTCTATGCCGGAGTGCTGGAACATAAAGGCAGACAGTATGAGGGTAAACATGAACCAATGATTACTTTAGATGAGTTTGATCGAGTCCAAATGTTACTTGGCAGAAAAGGTAAACCCAGACGTAAAACTCACGACTTTGCCTTTACTGGATTTATTCGCTGTGGCGAGTGTGGTTGCCTTTATACGGCTGAAACCAAGAAAAAACTGATTAAGAAAACCGGCAAAATCAAAGAATACACCTACTACCACTGCACCAGGAAGAAAAAGACCGTTAACTGCAGCCAACGCAAGATGGTGCCACTAGATAAACTAGAAAGACAAATTGAGCAGGAACTAGCCAGTATTACCATCATTCCTGATTTTAGAAAATGGGCTTTAGAAGTCTTAAACGAAAATAATGATCGGGAAATTGCCGACAGAACTAAGATTAATGAGATGCAAAGCAAAACCTTGTTAACTACCCAAGCTGAGTTGGATAACCTAACCAAGATGCGCTACCGGGATTTAATCGATGATGAGATGTTTCTTAAACAAAAGAATGAACTCCAAACCAAGTTAACCGATCTTAAGGCAAAACTCCGCCACACAGAAGAAAGAGCTGAGAAATGGCTGAAACTGACTGAGCAAACCTTTAATTTCGCCACCTACGCTCACTCGGCTTTCTTGACAGGAGAGTTAGAACTGAAAAAAGAAATCTTAATGGCTCTGGGTTACAATCCTAAAATCAAGGCAGGAAAACTCTACTTGGAGACAATGAAGTGGTTTGTGCCCATCAAAAACAATGCTCCGGCACTGCACAAGGAATATCAAAGGTTAGAACTGGCCAAAAAGAGCGATAGTCAGGCATATTCAGAGGATTTGCTGGCTCTGCGTACACGATGGCGGGGAGGAAGGGATTTGAACCGCAATACACTTACCTCGAGTAGTTATAGGTCTAAGAGCCATTTTAGCTTACATTAGGGGTGTTGCGAAGATTCACTTCTAAACTAATTCATGAGTTATGTTTTAAAAAAACAGTCTTGACAAAATTACTTTATGGCATAAAATATTAATTGCATAAAGTAATTTTAAACCCAATCCAAATATGAAAGCAAATAAACAAAAAGATTTTTCAAAGTTTTTTAACACAATGTTGAAAATGAGAAAAATACTCCATCAAACTTTAGATGATACTGATGGAGATAACATCCCAACCATGTTGCAAGTGCAGACATTAAAAACCATTAAGGAAAATTCACCTATTACTGCCAGTGAACTAGCTTCAAGATTGCAAATGTCCCCATCAGCATTGACTCAAATGACTGATAGATTAATCAAATCTAAGTTTATTTCTAGAAAAAATGATAAAAATGATCGTCGCTTAATTCTTCTATCTTTAACTAATGATGGCGAGCAACATTTGGTTTCAATTTTGAAAAGAATGGAACAAAAAGCTAATCATATTTTAGATCCTATTTCAGCAAAAGATTTAGAAACAGTAGTAACCATCTTTGAAGATTTTTTGCAAAAATATGAAAAATAAACTTAACAAAATCAGATTAGACATGAATGTTATTAAAAAGTATCGCTCTTACCTAATTATTTTCGTAATACTAATTAGCTTACCAATTTTAAGATCGGTAATTCTTCGCCAACCCGATGAAAGATTGACTTACACTATACACAAAAGTCAGTTATCAGAAACCGTAAAAATTACAGGTACTTATAATGCGTCCTCGCAAACACAAGTTTTTTCTCCGACTAATGGCGTAATTTCTCAATTTTTTGTTTCTAACCAGGACAGTGTGCAAAAAGGTGATTCTCTTTTTCATGTTGAGAGCACAGCCTCTGATGAAGAAAAGGCTTCTGCCAACGCCAATTATCAACAAGCTGTGACCTCCCTTCAAACTGCCAAACAAGCTAAAGAAACGGCTGATGCCACTATGTGGGTCAAGCAAAAAGCACTTTTGGATAGCGAAAATAACTTAAACTTCATGAGCGATCGTTTAGCAGAAAGTGGTGATAATCCAGCTACTAAAGAACCATATACCCAATTAGAAATTGAAAGCATAAAGTCAGCGGTAACTACAACTCGCAAAGAATTTGAAAATGTAGAAAATCAATATAAACAAGCTGATCAAAACATTGCTTCTGCTCAAGCACTAGTTAATTCTGCCAAACTTGCATTGGATG
>CAZBVY010000001.1:0-2559 GCA_964495475.1 uncultured Pseudomonadales bacterium | reverse complement strand
CAAAACATTGCTTCTGCTCAAGCACTAGTTAATTCTGCCAAACTTGCATTGGATGCCACAAAAAGTAAAACGGTATACTCTCCCGCCAGCGGGAAAGTAGTCAATTTATTGAAGAGTGTTGGCGATGGTGTAGCCAGTCAAGTGGGTGGTCAACCAGTTCTATTAGTAACCAACCTAGAAACACCTTCGATTATTGCTAAGGCTAGTGAAATTGATGTCATTCGTCTCAAAGAAGGCCAAGAAGCTCAAATAATATTTGATGCAGATAAAAAAACTATTTTTACTGGAAAAGTTACAGCAATTGATACTGTCGGTACTACAACTGCAGGAATAACCACCTATGACGTTCGTATTGAATTATCAGATTTTTCATCTTTGGCAATTAAACCAGGTATGACAGCTACCATTACTATTAACACTTATGAAAACAACGATGTAGTGAGTGTACCAAACACGGCAATTTTATATCAAGATAATCACGCTTATTTAAAAAAAGCTAATAAGCAAGAAGAATTAGTAAAAGTTGATTTGGGTTACCAAGGATTGACAAAGACAGAGATCGCTAGCGAGTTGCCAGAGGGCTTAGAAATTTTAGCTGTTACTGATTAGTCAAAACAAAAACATGAATAAAACAAATGCATCATTTACTGTCGGTCGTTTTTTAGCAATTAGAGATTTAAAGCGTAGCAATCCTTGGACAACATTATTGATTATTTTCGTAATGTCCTTAACTTTTTTAAACATGGTTTTAATTGGCGGATTGTTGTTGGGTTTAGCTCAAGGCATGATAGGTTCATTTAAACAATACTACTCAGCAGATCTTTTTATTACTCCAAGTACTGAAAAATCAATTATTGAACAAACCCAAGATATTACTTCTGCGGTTGAAACAATTCCAAATCTAGACAGTTACACACTTAGAATAACTACACCTGCTAAAGTTGAATATGGTCATCGTACTCGAACAGAACCAACTGATATTGTAGAAAACTCACAAGCTGTTTTGACCGGGATAAATTTTGCGCAAGAGAATGAGGTGACTGATTTATCAAAAAAAGTTATTGAGGGTGAATATTTAAGTGATACAGATTTTAACTCAGTTTTGGTGGGTAAAAATTTATTTGAAAAATATTCCAATCGGCCTGATAGCAGTACAGAACAAAAACTAAAGACTGCTGAAGTGGGTTCGGTGGTCAATATCATAGTCGGCAATACCCAAAAAGAATTTATTATTAAAGGAATTGTTGGAACTGGCAATAATACTATTGACTCAAGGATTTTTGTAGTAGATGCGGCTGCTAGAGAGATGAAAAATCAAGAGAATTTAGATGTAAATGAAATTGCCATTAAGTTGACTTCTACTAATTTAGTGAATGAATCTAGATCATACTTACAAAGTATTTTAGAAAAAAATCAAGATATCACCATTCAAACAGCGGATGAGGCGGTGCCTGGTAGTAGTGCTGACATCACTAAGACTTTTAAATTACTAGGTAACTTGGTGGGTGTTATTGCCTTGATTGTGGGAGCAATTACGATTTTTATTGTTATTTTTGTAAATGCTATCACTAGAAGAAAATATATTGGGATTCTGAAAGGAATTGGTATTTCAGCTCAAGCAATTGAAATTTCCTATGTCATTCAATCTTTGTTTTATGCTTTGTCTGGAGTTTTACTGGCTAGCTTATTTCTCATGGGATTTTTGAAACCATATTTAGATATTCATCCTTTAGTTTTGCCTATTGCAGAAGGAAGATTGGCTGTTACCAATGGAGACATTTTAACCAGAGGCATAATTTTGATTATTACTTCTCTAATATCTGGATTCATACCAGCTAGATTGGTTACTAGACAAAACACCCTCGATTCAATTCTAGGAAAATAAATTATGATCAAAGTTAAAAATTTAATAAAAAAGTTCCAAATGGGAGATACAGAACTAACTGCTCTTAAAGAATTAATCTTTAGCATTCCAGAAGGTCAATTCGTAGCCATTACAGGTAAATCTGGATCTGGTAAAAGCACTCTTCTTTATCAAATGAGTTTACTTGACAGACCGAACTCTGGAGAAATAACTATTGATGAAAACGATATTATTGCACTCAAAGAAGATCAAAAGATTGTTTTTCGTCGTAATAATATTGGTTATATTTTTCAAGATTATGCACTCTTACCTTCTTTAACTGCCAGTGAGAACATAGCCTTACCCATGATTATGAAGGGAATTGATCAGCAAACTGCAATGGATAGAGCCAAAGAATCTTTAGACAAAGTGGGGCTGAAAGATAAAGCAGATAACTTGCCTAATCAGCTTTCTGGCGGACAGCAGCAGCGCGTTAGTATTGCTAGATCTATTACTCATAACCCAAAAATTTTGTTTGCTGATGAACCCACTGCCAATTTGGACACGGAGTCTTCAGAGATAATTTTGGAAATTTTTAAAAAACTTAATCAAGAGGGTCAGACCATTGTCATGGTGACTCATGAACCAGAATATGCGCAAGTGGCGGACAGAATTATAGAGCTGGAAGATGGCAATATCATTTCTGATAAATTAGT